>JANMKJ010000114.1:0-1943 GCA_031371945.1 Rhodobiaceae bacterium | reverse complement strand
CAAGCTGGGCTTTGAAGTCCAGCTGTTTGCCATAGTGGGTCTCAAAAGCCAGAGCGAGGCGGAGCTTAAGGCGTTCGAAGCCCTGGTTGCCAGTTGGCCCCTGGTGCGCGAGGCCTACGCCATCTCGGGCGAGGCTGATTTCATCTTGAGGTGCCTTGCCAGCAACTTGCCGGAACTACAGGATTTCATTATAAAAACCCTCACTGCCGCCGCCAATGTGGACAGTGTCAAAACCACCATGATCATGCGTGTTTCCAAATACGAGCCGGGAGTGCCGTTGCGATGAAAACTGTCACGGCGGCAGGCTGGTTCAGCCTGTCCACGACGTCCGCCACGGCGGTGGTGGTGGGCTTTGCGTCGACCATTCTGGTGATCATGCAGGCGGCACAAGCTGTGGGCGCTACGCCTTCCCAGCAGGCGTCATGGGCGGCGGTAATCTGTTTTGGCATGGCGGCCACCACGTTCTACCTGTGCTGGCGGCACAAGATGCCCATCATTACGGCGTGGTCCACTCCGGGGGCAGCCCTCATTGCCACCAGTGCCACGGGCGTTACCTACCCCAACGCGCTGGGAGCCTTTGTGGTGGCCGGTTTGCTGATGGCGTTGGCCGCCCTGGTGAAGCCACTGGCGCGGGCCATTGCGCAAATTCCGTCACCCATAGCGTCTGCCATGCTGGCAGGCGTGCTGCTGCATTATACTTTGGGCGTTCCGGCGGCAGCCCTTGCCATGCCGCTCTATGTCATTCCGCTGGTCATCGTGTTTTTCGGATTACGGCTCAGTTACCCTCTGTTTGCCGTACCTGTTGTGGTGGTGTTGGGTGTAGCCATGGCCGCATTTGCCGGGGGCATTGCGCCTGGGTGTTGCGCGGCGGCGGTGACCCGGCTGGAATGGACCACGCCGCAGTTTGATATCGCCACAATTTTGAGCATCGGCGTGCCGCTGTTTCTCGTCACCATGGCCTCCCAGAACTTGCCCGGCTTTGCCGTGCTGCGCGCCAGCGGCTACGAGCCACCGGTTACATCGTGCCTGCTGGTCACGGGCCTTGCATCCGCCGCCATCGCACCCTTCGGCAGCCATGCCGTGAACCTGGCGGCAATAACCGCCTCGCTGGTGACGGGGCCCGATGCCCATCCCGACAAGGACAAGCGCTGGCTTGTGGCCTTTCCCTATGCGGTCCTGTACACAGCGGTGCGGCTTGCTGCGGCGCTGTTTGTGTCGGAGCTGGGTGCGCTGCCGGTGGCACTCATCACCACAATCGCCGGGCTCGCACTCTTCTCACCACTGATGGCCAGCATCGTTGCCATGCTGAAGGAACCGCGCGACGTTGAAAGTGCGCTGGTCACCTTCCTCGTCTCTGCATCCGGCATCACTTTCGAAGGTGTGGGTGCGCCGTTCTGGGGACTTGTCGCGGGGCTGATACTGTTCGGGGTGAGGCATTTGGTGATGAGAAAGTAGCCGCTGCAATGACGAAATTGTGAGTAGCTGATCTGCTTCGTCACGCCTTGCGTAATAGGTCCATGCGTTTGATACTGGCTTTTATTGGTTTTATTTTGATGGGGTACCCTGTGGCTGCTGCTACTTCACTTTACGATTTTACGCTCACGGCCATTGACGGGAAACCCATGGGGCTCTCGCAGTTCAAGGGCAAGGTCGTGTTGCTGGTGAACACGGCGTCCGAGTGCGGCTATACGGGGCAGTATGAAGGGTTGGAGAAGCTCTATCTCGATTACAAGCACAAGGGTCTGGTGATCATTGGCGTGCCGTCAAATGATTTTGGCGGGCAGGAGCCGGGCAAGGCCACCGAGATCGCCTCGTTCTGCAAGCTGAACTATGGCGTCACGTTTCCGCTGGCTGACAAAACGGTGGTAAGCGGCGAGGCGGCTGATCCGCTTTATGTGTGGGCTGGCAAGAGTGCCGGCATGCTGGGCAAGCCCACCTGGAAT
>JANMKJ010000102.1:0-1921 GCA_031371945.1 Rhodobiaceae bacterium | reverse complement strand
GCTCGAGCTCAATGCCGAAATGGTGCGCCTCGGTTGGGCGATCGCCTATAACAGGCACAGCCTGAACTATGTCAAACTGGAAGCGGAAGCCAGGATCCACAAGCGCGGGCTATGGGTCGGCACATTCGAAGAGCCCGAAGCCTACCGCGCCAGAAACCGCAGCGTGCGTGGCGATTTGGGTGAGACGGGTGATGGCGCGGGGGATTGAACTTCGCCAGTCAATGACGCAAATTGTAAAACTCAACGATTTGCCAAAAAGGTATCCTGATGACGCAATTCAACGCCAAGCCGGAATTCGTAATAGCCGACGAGGCATCGCTTCGCAGTCTCTTCGAGGCGACCCATGCACTTGCCGCCTTGAAGTGCCAGGCCTCGCTCGACACCCATGCGCAAGCCTTCATCAGGCGTTCGCCGTTCCTGTGCATTGGCACCCAGGACGGCCACGGCAAAGCCGATGTCAGTCCGCGTGGTGACCCGGTTGGCTTTGTCAAAATCCTGGATGAACACACGCTGGCGATACCGGACCGTCCGGGCAACAACCGCCTCGACACACTGGTGAACATCATCGCCAACCCCAGTGTTGGACTGTTGTTCATCATTCCGGGGTTTGACGATACGTTGCGCGTGAGCGGGCAGGCCAGCCTGGTAAATGACCCCGACATTCTCGCCGGCATGAGCGTCAACGACCGCATTCCCAAACTCGCCATCGTGGTCAAGGTGAGCGAAGTCTTCATGCATTGCGCCAAGGCGTTTCGCCGTTCGCGGTTGTGGAGCCCAGAGAATTTCCAGAAACGCGACGAGATGCCCTCGCTACTCAAGATCATTTTGGACCAGACAACTGGCGCTCCCAGCGACGCCGCTGCCATGCGCAAAATTGATGCGGATCTCGAAGACGAATACAAGCAGACCATGTACTAGGCCGGGATGAGTCCCGTGATGGACTGGTTGCCGGAGGTGGGGGTTAAAGTCTGGTGCTGCTGGACAGGATTGAACTGTCGACCTCACCATTACCAATGGTGTGCTCTACCACTGAGCTACAGCAGCTTGACCTTCGGGCGTGACATGCCACAGGCCATGGGGATGTGCAACCCTCTTGGGCTTGACTTGTTGAGGAAGTGTTTCCAAGAGTGCCGGAATGGCAAATAAACCCCGGGCAAAGCGTTCAGAGGCAGAAACCAGGCGGCTGGCGGAGGCGCTCCGCGCCAATCTTTTGAGGCGGAAATCCCTCGCAAAGCTGCAAAAAACCGCAGCCTCTGCCAAAAAGGATTAAGGGTTGCCCCAATAGGGCCATTTATGCTTGTTAGCGCCTTTTTGGCAGATAACTTGCATTTCTTCAGCTGATTCCAATTTAAGGCTGATAGCGGGATTGAAGGGAAAGACCAGATGGATCGTATCCGTATTCGCGGCGGCAACAAGCTCAATGGCACCATCAACATTTCGGGTGCCAAGAACGCAGCGCTCCCCCTGATGATCACCTCGCTGCTGACACCCGATACGCTGACCTTGCGCAACGTGCCACGCCTGGTGGATACGCTTCGCCTGCAGCGCATTTTGCAGAACCATGGCGTGGATATCACCGTGTCGGGAAAGCGCCCGGGGCAATCGGCCAAGGCCGGGGAAACCCTGCAGATTTCGGCCAAGACTATTGTCGATACCACCGCCCCCTATGAGCTTGTCTCCACCATGCGGGCGAGCTTCTGGGTTTTGGGGCCCTTGCTGGCGCGCATGGGTGAAGCCAAGGTTTCACTGCCAGGTGGCTGTGCCATTGGCACGCGGCCCGTGGACCTTCACATCCTGGCCATGGAAAAGCTGGGCGCAGAAGTTGAAATCAATGCCGGCTACGTTCATGCCAAGGCCAAGGGCGGCCTGAAAGGTGCGCACATCAAGTTTCCCATGGTGACCGTGGGTGCCACCCATGCGG
>JANMKJ010000101.1:0-4110 GCA_031371945.1 Rhodobiaceae bacterium | reverse complement strand
CCCCGCCCGTGGTTGACCCAAAAGCCAGCCTGTCTCCAGTATCGTCAATGCACAGGGCGTGGCGCAGTATGAGGTCATAGGCGTGGTTTTGCGGCAGGCCATTGCTCAATACATCAAAGCTCTTGCCACCATCGCGCGTGCGGGTGACCACCAGCTTGCCGTCGACGGGAATACGTTTTTCATCCTTGATGCCCGGCACAAACCAGGCCGTATCGGGTTGCTCGGGATGCACCACAACGCCAAAGCCGAAAGATGAGGGCTGTGCCTTCACTTCCTGCCAGCTGGCAGACGCGTCCCGCGAGATATAGATGCCGCAATGGTGTTGCACCCAAAGCCGGTCCGGTGCACTTCGACACTGCACCATCATGTGCGGGTCCTGGGTCAGGGGATCATCCGCCACATCGTCCGGCGTGTGGTCAAAGCGCATGCCGTCGGCCGTACAGGCCCAGGTGTCGCCGCCGTCATGGGTGGTCCACACGCCGCCGCAGGATACCGCCACACGAATGGTTTTTGCCGAGCGCGGATCAACGCAAATGGAGTGAATGCCGGGAATATCAGCGCCCCCACCCAGCCATTTGTTGCGCTCGGGCATGTACCACAGGCTGGGGATCATCTGCCAGCTCTCTCCCCGGTCGGTGGAGCGGAACAATCCACCCGGCATGGTGCCACACCACAATTCGCCCGGGCCACCGGTCTCCAGGGCCCAGATCATCTGCGTTGTCCACTTGACCGGCTTTCCCCAGCCATCAAGGTCCACGAGGTCATCAGGCTTTGTCGGATAGACGGGGGCCTGCACTTCTTCCCACGCGCCATCACCGGTTTTGCGGTGCAGCTTCACGCCGAAATGACCGTGGTTGAGTGCTGCATAACTTGTGTTGTCACGGGCATCATGCAGCGTCAGGGTGACATTGTCGCCAACGAAATCACCGTGGGCTACGTCCCAGCCTTGTTTGCCGCGTTCCAGCGTGAACAGGCCCTTGCGGGTTGAAACATGTATTCTGTCACTCATCACTATCCTCCCGACAGGGCTTGCAAGACGTAGATTTTCGTCGAAGGTTTTACCTCGTCACTCAGTTTTTCAAGGTCACGCAGGCGTTGGCCATCGACCAGGATGGTCATGTGCTTGCGCAAAGCCGCCTGGTCATCCAGCACATAGGCGCGCAAGCGGTCGTTGGACGCAAACACCACATCCAGCACCTCGCGCACCGTCTGGCCCGGTGCCTCAACCATGGGGCAGTCCACATGCCGGCGCAAATTGGTGGTAAAGGTCACATGTGCCATCGGGCAATACTGTCACATTCCAAAATACCTGCCAAGCCGCTATGATCACTGCCCATGAAACGCCGAACCCTGCTGCTCGCTGCATTCCTGCCGACCCAAGCCCTGGCCCATTCCTTCAGGCTGGGCAACATCGCCATTGGCCACGCCTGGGCGCTGCCCAGCCAGCAAACCGATGGGCAGGTGTTCTTCCCCCTCGCCAACCAGGGCAAGGAGCATGATGAACTGGTGGCGGCGCGGTCTGAAATCTGCAGTCTCGTCGAACTGCGCCAGAACAACCGCTACGATGATCCGCCACTTGCTGCCATTGCACTCGAGCCAAAGAAGCCGGTTCCGATGCGGCCAACGGCACGCCACCTCCGCCTCGTCGGCTTGCGCCAGCCCCTCAAAAAGGGCGACCGCTTCCACATGATCCTGGATTTCCTCAATGCGGGCGAAGTGGAGATCGAAGTCATCGTCGAGGAAACACCGGGCGACTAGACGGCGCGACTAGACGGCGCGGAGATACCATTCAAAATCGCGCACCGTCGGTTCGGAGTAGAAGCGATCGGCTTCCGCTTCCTTGACCGTGCAGAATGCATCGACGAACGGCTTGCCGAAATATTCCTTCATGATGGAGGCGCGCCAGAATGCATCGATAGCGGCAAACCAGTTGCTTGGAATATACTTGGCCCGCTTTTCATAGCCATTGCCGACCACCGGGGTTCCGGGATCGCACTTCTCGGTGATGCCGTAATGCATGCCCGCGAGGATCGCCGCCATGACGAGATAGGGATTTGCGTCAGCCCCCGATGGCCGGTGTTCGATATGGCAGGCATTTGCAGGACCCGCCGGCACGCGAATGGAAACCGTGCGGTTGTTGATGCCCCAGCTTGCCGAAACCGGCGCATAGGAATTGCGCCGGAAGCGCCTGTAGGAATTGGCGTTGGGCGCAAAGATCAGCATGGATTCCGCCATGGTTGCCTTGAGGCCGCCGATGGCGTGCAGCATGAGGTCGTTGGTCATGGGATCATCGGTGGCAAACAGGTTGCGGCCCTGTTCGTCGGCGAGGCTCACGTGGATGTGCATGCCTGAGCCTGTCCACTGGGCGTAGGGCTTGGCCATGAAGGTTGCCATCAGCCCATGCTTTTCGGCGGTGGCCTTGATCAACCGCTTGAGCATGATGCCCTCGTCGCAGGCTTTCAGGACATCCGGCCGGTGGCGCAGCACGATTTCCATTTGCCCCGGTGAATATTCCGAGATCAGGGTTTTCGCCGGCAGGCCTTGCGCCTCGCAATAGGCGTAGAGATCCTTGAAGAACGGCTCGAAGTCGACAAGGTCCTGCAGGTAATAGGCCTGGTAATGCTGCGGCCTGTGCTCGTTGATGAGGGACTGTGGTGCCACGGGATTGCCGGCCAGGGCCGAGGCCCGGTCCATCAGGAAAAACTCGACTTCGACAGCTCCCACCGGTGTCATGTTCAGGTCAACCTGGAATCTTTTGACGAGGGCCTCCAGCACATTGCGCGGGTCGGCATAGTGGGGAACGCCGTCAAGGTCGTGCACCGTCGCCAGATACTGCGCCGTGGGCTCCTGCGCCCACGGCATGCGCACCAGTGAACCCAGAACCGGCCACAGCAGCACGTCGCGATCACCCTCATCGAACACCAGCCCGGTTTCCGGCACATCCTGTCCCGTGACATCCAGCACCAGCGCTGAAATCGGCAGGAAGCGCCCGTCTTTCCAGGCGGGCACGAGTTCATCGCGGCGCAGGATCTTGCCGCGTGCCACGCCACACATGTCGGTCCACACCACATGGATGTTGGTGATGTCCGGGTTGGCATCAAGAAAGGCTACTGCCTCGGCTTCACGCTTTGGAAATACGAGTGTCATGCTTGGTCTCCGAATTAGCTCATCAGTTCTGCGAGGCAATGATCAAGGCCCTGGATCATTTTCTCGACATGGTCCCCGGTCGTTGCCGGGCAGATGAGCAACATGTTGTGGAACGGCGTCATGATGATGCCGCGGTTGAGAAGATGGTGATGCACCGCCTCATCGATGGGTTGGTGGATCACCTTCGCCGCTTCGCCACCATTGCGGGGGCGCGTGGGGCAGCACATGAATTCAACGCGGGCACCCGCACGAACCACATGCCAGGGCGCACCGCGTTTCTTGATCACATCCGCCAGGCCTTTTTCAAGCTTCTTGGCCAGTGCTATAAGCGGCGCAAAGGCTTCCCGGGTGAAATACGTTTCCAGGACTGTTTCCATGAGCGCAAGCTGGATCTTGGAACCCGCCAATGTTGTGCCAATGCCGGAATGACCGGGTTTGCGGGTTTTGAGATAGTCCCGGATGCGTTGCGTCACTTCAGCCGAAAATCCGTAGACCGCCGCCGGAATGCCGCCCGCAATGGGCTTGCCCAACACCAGCGCATCTGGCTTCAATCCAATTTCGCCGGAATAGCCGCCAGGTCCCGATGACATGCAGTGGGTTTCATCAATGACCAGCAGCGTGCCGGTTTCCGAGGTCAGCCGCCGCAGGGTTTCGAGGAAGCCCTCGTCCGGCAGGACCATGCCGACATTGGTCATGATCGGTTCGGCCAGAACGCAGGCCACGTTGCGCGGCGCCAATGCCGCCTCAAGGGCGGCCACATCATTGAATTCGACTACCTTGGTAAGCTCGGTGAGGTCACGGGGTTCGCCGATCAGCGCTGCGTCTGCCTCGGCCCGCCCTGCATCCAGATTGACATAGGTTTCATCCACCGCCCCATGATAGCAATGATTGAACACCAGAATTTTCTTGCGGCCCGTCACCGCCCGGCACCAGCGCAAAACGCTGCGGTTGGCGTCCGACGCC
>JANMKJ010000091.1:0-3367 GCA_031371945.1 Rhodobiaceae bacterium | reverse complement strand
ATCAAGGGCAAGAAGCTCACCAACGTGCGCGCCTCCGGCAAGGATGAAGCCGTGGTGCTCACTCCGCCAATCAAGATGTCGCTGGAAAAGGCTCTGGCCTATGTGGGGGAAGATGAGCTCGTTGAAATCACGCCAAAATCCATCCGACTGCGCAAGATCTATCTTGATGCCAACGAGCGAAAGCGCATGAGCCGCGCCAAGGAAGCGGCCGCCGACGTGGCGTGACGCTACTCCTCGCGGTAGGGACCACCGGGGCACGGAACGCCTGACATTGAATCAGTGCCCTTGACCGGGCCGTTTGAAACGATGTCCGGCAGGTCCTTCTCGCAATTGAAGGCGGCTGATTTCCTGTCAGCGTGTTCACGGGCCACCGCATTGGCGTTTGGATACTTCGTGTCAATCAGCGCGGTCCGGCAGGCATCGGCACCGTTGAGTTTGGTGACCACCAGCCAGTTCTGCTTTGACCCTGCCTCGCCCGAACCATTGTCGGTCGACCAGCGCAGGATGGTGGCAAAGGGCTTGCCATTTTTCATCCGCCATTCGATTTTGGCTCCCGGGCCATTGAAGGCACCGAATGATTGTGCTGACGTGCATTGGCTGTGGGCCCTAGGGCCGAACGCAATATTTCCGCGCAGGTCGCCTTCCCAATACATCACGTCAAAGCCCTTGATGCCCTTGCATTGCCAGATGCCGCCTTCGCCTTCGTCGCCACCCTTGTACAGTTCAAGCGCCTTGCATTTATCGAGGTTGAGGTCCGAATAGACACTGCTGATCTCGGCCGCCTGTGATGCTGCACAACTGCCCAACAGAAAAGCTAGAATTGCGATGTATCTCATGCCAAACACTATGCAACGAGAATCCAGCCAAAGGAAAGCCCCATGCGCATCGAAGCCATTGCCATCGGCAGGAACCCGCCCAAGGAAGTGAACGTCATTGTCGAGGTGCCCGTGGGCGGTGAACCCATCAAGTATGAAATGGACAAGGAGGCCGGCACCCTGGTGGTTGACCGCTTTCTCTACACCTCGATGCGCTACCCCGGAAACTACGGCTTTATTCCACACACCCTGTCCGGCGATGGCGATCCGGTTGATGTGCTGATTGCCAACCAGCGCATGATCATTCCCGGCGCTGTTGTCGCCTGCCGCCCCGTGGGCGTGCTGAAAATGCAGGACGAAGCCGGAGGGGATGAAAAAATCATTGCAGTTCCCGTGCCGCGCCTCACCCGGCGCTACGAAAACGTCCACAACTATCTCGATCTCCCCGAAATCACCCTGCAGCAGATCGAGCACTTCTTCGTGCATTACAAAGATCTCGAACCCAACAAGTGGGTGAAGGTCCTGGGCTGGGGCAACGCCGCCGAGGCCGAGCAGATGATCCTCGACGGCATGGCGCGGGAGACGGCTGCGAAGAAATAGACCGGCAGTTCGCGAACTCCGCCATTCCGGCGAGCGTTGGAAGGACGAAAAAATTACATCTCCGGAATGGCGATGCCCTTTTGCGCACAGGCCGCGCGCACCGTGTTGCGCAGCAGGCAGGCGATGGTCATGGGGCCAACGCCGCCGGGCACCGGGGTGATGGAGCCCGCCACTTTTTCGCAGCTGGCGAAATCACAGTCGCCGACGAGCTTGTTCTTGCCGTCACGCTCAATGCGGTTGATGCCAACGTCGATCACGCAGGCCCCGGGCTTGAGCCAGTCGCCCTTGACCATCTCGGCGCGGCCCACGGCGGCGATGACAAGATCAGCACGGCGCACCACGGCGGCCAAATCCCTGGTTTTGGAATGCGCGATGGTGACGGTGCAGTTTTCAGCCAGCAGCAATTGGGCCACGGGCTTTCCCACGATGTTGGAGCGGCCAATGACCACGGCCTCAAGCCCATCGAGCGATCCCAGTGTGTCTTTCGCCAGCATGACCGAGCCCACGGGCGTGCAGGGAACCAGCGATTCCTGGCCGGTGGACAGCCTGCCCACATTCACCACGTGAAAGCCATCCACGTCCTTGTCGGGATTGATGGCGCCGAGGACCTTGGCGGAATCAATGTGCTTGGGCAGCGGCAACTGTACCAGGATGCCGTGGCAGGCGGGATCGGTGTTGAGCTTTTCAACCAGCGCCAGCAGCACCGCCTCAGGCGTAGACGCATCGAGCTTGTGCTCCCAGCTGGTCATGCCGACCTCAACGGTTTGCTTGGCCTTGTTGGCCACATAGACCTTGCTGGCGGGATCTTCGCCGACCAGAACCACGGCAAGGCCCGGTGTCAGGCCATGCCTCGCCTTGAGGTCGGCCACGGTTTTTGCCATGCGGCCGCGCAAACCTTCTGCATAGGCCTTGCCGTCAATGATCTTTGCCATGGGATTCCTTAGGTGTTTGAGTGGGGAGCGAGCGTTCTTAAAGGAAACGCGGCGCGTAATAGACGATGAGGTATTGCACAAACTGCAGCAACAAAAGCAGGATGATGGGCGAAATGTCGAGCCCGCCCAAATCCGGCAGCACCCGGCGGATGGGACCCAGCAGCGGCTCCGTCAACCGCCTGAGCGCATAGCTGATCTGGCGCACATAGGGGTTCGACCCGTTGATGACGTTAAAGCCAATGAGCCAGCTCAGGATGACCGTGGCCAGGATCACGTAGAAATACAGGTTGAGGATGTTGAGAACGAGCCAGAGGAAGGGATTCACCATGATGCCTAACGTGATTGTTTGAACGTGGCGCCACATGTAAGGCGGATAGAGGTTTTGCGCAAGCCATGGCCAAATCTCGCATCCTGTACTCGCCCACCTCGTCATTCCAGCCTATGCCGGAATCCTGTGGAACGCTTCGCCTGATCGGGATTCCCGCATCCGCCGGAATGACGATAATTATATATTGCGAAATGCATATTCATTTTTGGTTCCAGCCGCGCTACAGTCGCCCTTGGCCGGGGCGGTAGCTCAGTTGGGAGAGCGCGGCGTTCGCAATGCCGAGGTCAGGGGTTCGATCCCCCTTCGCTCCACCAGCCAGTTCACCAATCCACGTACGTGAAACTTCCGCGCTGTGGGTGCTAGGTGAAAACTTTCATCGGTAAATCAGTTAACCTCTCGGTCTTGCCATCGTGGGAGATGAGGAATGGATCCTCATGCCTTGCGCCGTGGAAGGTGGGGTGGCCAAACAGTCCCACATCAATCATGATGGCAACCCCGGCAGGGAGATCATAGTTGCTGCTGGCTGTGGCGGTTTTTCCTTCGAGGCACTCGGTGAAGCCGATGCCATGGCCAACACCATAGGTATGGTACTGGCCCAATTCCACCTTTGTGAGATGACGCCGCGCCGCCAGATCGACTTCGCGGGCTGGTTTGCCTGCCACCAGCTGGGCGATGGCAAGCTCGTGTGCATG
>JANMKJ010000057.1:0-2829 GCA_031371945.1 Rhodobiaceae bacterium | reverse complement strand
ACCTCGCGTGCGGCATCGATAACTTTGCACCCATCCATTTTCATTTTCAAACTCCTCAGTATGGTGCCGCTTAGGTGACTCGAACACCTGACCCCCGCATTACGAATGCGGTGCTCTACCAACTGAGCTAAAGCGGCAACTCGCAAGGTATGGGGCACGGGATATACGGTTTTGGCGGCGGATTCAACCGTCTCATGCAAGTGATTTTGAATTGGATAGGTCGTCGGTGCCCGGGTCATCGGGCGGGCGGGGAAGTTCGACCATCTTGGGTTTTTCTATTTTCAAATGTGATTCAACCAGGGGCGGTGTGGACTGTTCTGCTGTTTTTGGCTTTTCCACCTCGGCCATCATTTCGAAGGGCTGCTTCCACTGGCAGGGCACGATTTCTCCGGAAACTGGCGAAACCGGGACCCAACGATGGGACGCAACGCCGTCCGATACCCACATCGGGTCTCGGGGTGCTCGAATGGCGCGTGATAGCCATTCGCGGGTGGCCCCCTTGTCACCGGCGGCCTCTTCAATGTCAGCCATTGCAGCGCAAATGCGGGCCTGGGGATGGACGGCAAGAAAGGGCTGCAGGGATTTTCGTGCCACATCCCAGCGGCTTGCGGCGATGGCGGCACGGGCCAGGGCGTAGGCACCTTCCAAGGTATCGGCGTAACCCTTCACCAAGTCACGTACCCGTTCAAAGCGGGGCTCTGGCCCGTCGCCGGGCTTGGCATGGGCCAACACCTCGGCGAGGTCCGGATGCGGGGATTGTTCCCAGGTGGCGCGTATGGTTTTGGCAACTTTGCGCGGATTGTTTTGGGCCGCATAAATGCGAGCGGCCACAAGGGCGGCAGGTACCAGGCTCACATCCAGCTTATGGGCCTTCAGGGCGAGGGAAAGTGCTGTTGCGGGGTCTGACTCTTCCAGGGCCAGTGCATGGGCGGCCAGCATGGCGGCCTGCTTCTGGTTGCCTTCTTCAACCGGCATGAGACCCGATTTCACCTGCTGCTGCAGTGTGATTGCAGCGTTGGACCAGTCCTTTCGCAAGGATTGCAGTTGCAGCACGGCGGAAGAAGCCCAGGCAAGCCTTGGGTTCAACCTGAGGGCCCGTTCTGCGTGGGCCATGGCGCCCGTCACGTCGCCGGTCTGGCGAGCCTCGGAGAACAGGCCGCGCAGGCCCAGTGATTCTGTTTCGGTCGACTTGGTCATTTCCTCAAAAATACGTTTTACTGCGTGGCGGTCGCCCTTGAGCTGGGCCGCCTGGGCCGCCAGCACATTGACCAGCGGTTCATCAGCGAGTGCATTGCCGGCGATGGCTGCATGTTTGGCGGCGGCAATTGCATCACCGGCACCGGCAGCGATAATGCCGCGTGACAGGGACTCGTAGCCTTTGCGATTCTTGCGAAAACGCCAGTAGTCACGCGCTGTAGATGGGCTACGCCAGACCCTGCGCACCAGGCCCCAGACAAACCATAAAAGCGCAATGGCGAGAATTGCGATGGCAACCGCGACAACAAAGGCCATTTGTACTTCCCGGCCCATCCATTGAATGGTCACGGTTCCGGGCCGGTCTGCCAGCCAGGTGAAAAACAGCGCGGCAAGAACCAGAAGGGCAAAACGCCAGAGCAGCTTGATCATGGCGCGTTACCCATGCTGGTGATCTGGCGCAGCACCGCCTTGGACGTTTCTTCCATGGCGGCTTCCTGGGCAATGCGGGCTGCTGCGCGGTCGCGCCAAGTCGAAATGGCGGACGGCTTGGCCCCCTCGGCACGGTCGATTTTTTCAATGGCCTGGGCAAGATCACCGGAATCAGCGAGCGCTGCACACTGGGCGGCAAGGCTTGGCCAATCGGTTTCACCGATGCGACGGATGGTGATAAGTCCCCTCAGCATTTTCCAGAAACCATCCGTGTACGAACCATTAGGATCAATCACGTCAATTTCGGGCTTGGGCAAAAGTGGGATGAGATCAGTCAGTTCCTTGGCAAGGCCCTGAGCGGTTGGCAGTCCTTCACTGGCGTTGGCTGTGAGAATTTCCAGTCCCGCCGCGGCCGGGACCATGCGTGAAACCCGATCCAGTTCATCACGGTAGGATGCGCCGCTGGCAATTTTTGCCTTGAGGTCGGCAAGTGATTGGGAAAGGGTGGCGGTGGCCTGCGACTGATCGGAGGGACCCCCGGCCGCTTTGAGGCTTGCCACATCCTTTTCCAGGGCATCCAGACGACCGGCCAGAACGGCGAGTGTGCCCCCATCGACGGGCGTTGCAGATGTGGGTGCTGGAACGGATTTGAGTTTGGCGATTTCAGTCTTTGTTGCTGCGACCGTGGCTTCAGTGGCAGTGAGGCGCGAGTCATAAGTGCCGGAGTTATCGGTCATGCTCTGCACATCCGTCGCCAAGGAGCCCATTTGTGATTTCAACTGGCCGGACGCCGCGGAAATGGCAGCCACCTGTTCTGAAAGGGTTTTGGTTTGCGCCTCGAGCGTGTCGATGCGCGACCTCGCCGCAACCAGTTCATTGCTTGGCAAATAGCTTGAGAGCAAATCCTTGTAGGTCCAGGCTCCGATGGCGACACCGGTAAGAAGTGCCGCGATGACCCATGTTGTCGAGAAGTGCGAAAATCTGGGTGCGGGTGTGGGAGGGGGCGGGGGTGCAGAGCCTTGCGTGTCATCGGTGTCAACGATCACGTCTTCCGCATCCAGGTCGATGACTTGCGGTTTGACAGGAGATTCTGGGACTTCGCTGTTCATGGAATAGGCCTAACTGGTTCGGATGCTTCAATCAAGAAGGGCTAACATCGCAGCTTCATCGGGCGATTTTGCGACACGTTTTTGCCAGTGAGGG
>JANMKJ010000051.1:0-5708 GCA_031371945.1 Rhodobiaceae bacterium | reverse complement strand
GCACTGGAGGCAAAGGTGTTGGCCGTGATGATGTCGGCCCCGTGGGCCATGTAATCCTCATGCACGGCGCGCACGATATCGGGGTGCGTCAGGTTCACCTCCGCACACCCGGGATCACCGCTCATCGGCGCACCCCGGCGCTGGATGTCGGTGCCGGTGCCTCCATCGAGGATGATGGTTTCGCCACGATCGAGTTTCTTCTGGATGAATTCATACATGTTTACGACGAGCCTCAATGAACGCGCGCATGAAGAACTGCGCCTGAAAGGGGTGATAGGTAAAGGCCTGGCCAACCGGGCAGGCGCGCCTTGCCTTGCAGCCGTTATCAAAACAGTCCGCACCCGCAGGCGATCCCACATGGGTGGCACAGGCCTCGACGTTATAGGACGTACCGCTGAATGCGCCAACCGGGCAGGCGGAAAGGCAGGGCTTATCGGCACAGCTTTCACACGGATGCAATCCGGGCGATTGCATTGGCAAATCAAACTCCACGGGAAACAGCAGGGCAGCCCGATAGGCGTGCCATAATCCGTAGGTCGGATGAATGTTCAGTCCCAGTGGCGAGGCATGTCCAGCTCCCGCCCGTTTGGCCCAGGTCAGAAAAGGATGCAGTGTTTCGCCAAACGGAAAAATGGCGGTGGCCTGCAAATCATCAGCAAGTGTGGACACCACATCGCGTGTCCAGTCGTCAATCCTGCTTGTCGCTGGATTTCGCTCGCGCGCGAACTTGCGGAACATGTCCGCCCCGGCATTGCCAATGAGAATGACAAACCTTGCATCATGCGGAACCTTGTCGTCCTGCCGCGGCGTAAACCAACCGAAAGGTATATATCCTGTCCGGCGTATGCTGGTCAGTATCGGGTGCTCCATCAGGCCATCCAGCGCGGGTCGCCCATCTCCATCACTTCCCGCGGAAGCTTGATATCATGATGTGCCCTGATCTTGTCATCCAGTTCGCGTGGTAGATAGTCCGGATAGTAGGTCGAAAGAATTTCCTTCTTGCGCACCGCCGCCCGCTCGACAAGGTCAGGCTTGCCGGCCTCGTTCCATTCCTTCGGGCTCATGCGGTTGGCAATTGCCGGGTAGACATATTCCTTCTGCATCAGGTTGAGCGTCTGGTGGCTGCCAAGGTAATGGCCGGGGCCATTGAGGCAAACCTCGCGGATCACGTCAACCGAAAGCGTCTCGTCGTTCACTTCAATGCCGCGCACATTGCGGTTGATCGAGCCCAGCATGTCGTTGTCGATCAGCAGGCTTTCCATGCAGAAACCAAGAAGCGAGGCGTGCATGCCAGCACTTTCATACAGCAGGTTGATGCCGGTCATGGCGGAAATGCCGGCGGTCACGCCCTTTTCATATCCCGCCTGCATGTCAGGCATCTTGGAATCACACATGCCAGCAGCCGAACCCACCGTGAGGTTATAAAAATGTCCCATCTGCGCGCATCCCGATGTGATCAGCGCCTGTTCACCTGATCCGCCAGACATCGCACCCGTGCGTAAATCTGAAACGAAAGGCCACGGTCCCCAGATAGCCGTGGCGCCGGGAACGATGCAATTGATGTAAACCAGGCCAAACAGGCACTCCGACACGGCCTGTACCAGCGTTCCGGCAAGGGCAGCAGGCGACGTTGCACCCGCCTGGGCGGCCGAGAGCAGTAACACCGGCATGCCACCGCGTGCCGCCACTTCCAGGCAACGGCAGGCGTCCTCGGCAAATTTCATCGGCGGCACAACAAAACAGTTGGACTGCGACACGAAGGGCCGCTCGCGCCACTTGGCTTCGCTGCCGGCGATGAGGTGCAGCATCTGCAGGCATTCCTCCACATGGGCAGGATCCACCATGGACGTGCCCACATGCTTTTGCGTGGCAGCAAGGCAGGCATACATGGTGTTGATATCAAGGTCGTGGCCAGTGATCATGTCACGCGCCGTCAGGCAGCGCTGGAAGAAGTGGATGTGCTCGCAATTGTCAACAATGCGGCCCGCATCATAGAGGTCCACCAGGAGCGATTCGCGGTAACTGCGGGTTTCGGGCTCCACCACGTGAACCGCAGCCCCCGCAGTTCCGAAGTAAACCTTGTTGCCGGTGGGCAGCATGTCGTGTTGCTCGTCCCGGCCATGCAGATAGAAGCCGCGGGCACAGCTCGCCAGAATGTCTTCCGTGAGCGAGCGCGGTATGAGCAGGCGGCCCTTGTCATTCATCGTGCAGCCGCGCTCGGTCATGGCTTCAATGCAGCTCGGTATGGCCTGGCCAAAGCCAACCGTCTCCAACAGTGTGAGGGCTGCTTCATGGATGCGTTCCATGTCACGCTGGGTAAGGGGCTTGTACTGGCCGCCTTCCATGCCGGGGCGAACCGCCGCCTCGCTCATCGGAATGGCCCGGGCGCGCAGGGCCCTGCGTGCATCACGTCCGCCACGGCGCTTGGTCAGGTCTTCAACGACACTCATCATCATGCTCCAAAATGTGAGGTCCAATGTGCCAATTTTGCAGGCTTTTGCAAAGGCTTCAAATTTTGCCCGATTGGTGAACAAAATTCACCATGCGATATTGATATTTGGCTTACAGTGTGGAAATCAGGGATGCTAAGTAAACCTCGAATATCCCATTGGTGAAGTATTTTGGCCAGACGAGACCTGCCTCCATTGCGTGCCTTAACTGCATTTGAAGCCGCAGCGCGGCTGGGAAGTTTCCGTCTGGCGGCCGGTGAACTTGGAATCACCCGCTCAGCCGTAAGCCACCAGGTAAAGGCCCTCGAACAACGGCTCGGCATCCAGTTTTTCCGGCGTGACGCAAGGCGGGCCGAACTCACCCAGGCGGGCCACGTCTATTACCCGGCTATCCGCGAAGCCTTTGACCAGATCGAATCCCAAACCCGCGCACTTCGTCCTGCCGCAAATGACAATGAGCTGATCATCCAGGTCTATGTCACCGTAGCGCTGAAGTGGCTGATTCCGCGTCTGCATGATTTCGAGCGGCGCTTTCCCGACATGAAAATCCGCATGTCGACATCCTACTTCGACTGGGACTTCGACGAGAAAAATGTCGACGCCGGGTTTATTCTGGCGCGCAACAAATCTCCCCAGCACTATTACCGCCCACTGTTCCGCTCGCTGCTGGCTCCAGTGTGTGCGCCGGAATTTCTCAAAGGGCCCAACGCCATCAAAACGCCGCAGGACCTCAAAAAGCACAAGCTGCTCTACGTCTATACGGCAGAGGAAGACTGGCACATCTGGTTTGCCGCCCACGGCATCAAGGGCGTGAAACTGTCTGATAGGTTGGCATTCGACAGCCACATCCTGGCCCAGGAAGCAGCCATTGAGGGCAGGGGTGTTGCCATGACGGTTGGCCCCTTTGCCACCGAGGAACTCAAGTCCGGAAGGCTGGTGCAACCCTTTCCCGAGTTGGTTCCCCACAATCATCATTGGCAATTTGCCTGCAATGGCGAAGACCGCATGAAACCCAAGATCAAGCGTTTTGAAGAGTGGCTGGTAAAACAGGTGGCCGCCGATCCCTCGCTTGAGGCATACCGCGAAAAAGGAAAAGCAAAATGAGTGAAGAAACCTCAACGCCGGAAACCTCACGACGCGGGCGTCGCGAGGCGGCCAACCGCCGGGGTGCAGGTTCTGGCGTCAAGGGCGCTATCAATCAATTGCCACGCCGCAAGGTGAAGCGCAGTTTCCCGCCCATGGCACTTATTTCTGCCGATGAGGTTGAAGCCATCCACAATGCGTCTCTAAAGGTGCTTGCCGAAATCGGCATGGATTTCATGCTGCCGGAAGCGCGTGAATTGTGGCACAAGGCGGGTGCCAGGATTGACGGTGAAAGGGTTCGCTTTGAACCCGCCATGATCGAAGAAATCATGAAAACCTGCCCGTCGACGTTTACCATCCACGCCCGCAATCCGGAAAACAGCACGGAAATCGGTGGCAACAACATGACCTTTGGCACCGTGGGCAGCCCGCCAAACTGCATGGACATGGAAGGCGGTCGCCGTGTGGGCAACCGTGCCGACTTCCAGAAGTTCCTCAAGCTTGGGCAATACTTCAACTGCATTGGTTTCAGTGCCGGCTATCCGGTTGAACCGGTGGACGTTCACGCCTCGATCCGCCATCTCGTTGCTTTGCGCGATATGGCAACCCTCATGGACAAGCCGCTCACCGCCTATTCCCTCGGCAGCGAACGCATTCGCGACGGCATCGAAATCGCCAGGATTGCCCGTGGCATCAGCCATGAGCAGTTTGAGCGCGAGCCATCCCTGTCGACCATCATCAACACCAACTCACCCTTGAAACTCGATGGCAACATGTTGAACGGCATGATGGAAATGTCGGCCAGGAACCAGGTGGTCTGTGTCACGCCGTTCACCCTGGCCGGTGCCATGGCTCCGGTGACCATGGCAGGTGCCATCGTTGAACAAAATGCCGAAGCCCTGGCAGGCCTTGCCTTTACCCAGCTGGTGCGTCAGGGCGCGCCCGTAATTTACGGCGGTTTCACCTCGAATGTTGACATGAAATCCGGCGCTCCTGCCTTTGGCACGCCCGAATACATGAAGGCCCAGGTGGTGGGTGGTCAAATGGCCAGGCGCTACAACCTGCCTTACCGCACCTCCAATACCTGTGCGGCCAACACGGTGGACGCCCAGGCGGCCTATGAAAGCGTATTCTCCCTGTGGGGCCTTACCATGGGTGGCGGCAACTTCATCATGCATGGTGCGGGTTGGCTGGAAGGCGGCCTGGTTGCAGGCTTTGAAAAGTTCGTTCTTGATTGCGATCTCATCCAGATGGTCATGGAATTCCTGCAACCCCTTGAAACCACTGAAGATGCACTCGGCGTTGAAGCCATTCGCGAAGTTGGCCCTGGCGGCCATTTCTTTGGCGCACAACATACCCTTGCCCGCTATTCCAGCGCCTTTTATGCTCCGATGATCTCTGACTGGCGCAACAGTGAACAATGGGCGGCGGCCGGGAAGCCCGAAGCCATGCAACGGGCGAATACGGTCTATAAGCAGGCGCTCAACGAATATGTCGAACCCACCCTTGATCCTGCAATCCGCGACGAGTTAGATGCGTTTGTCGACCGCCGCATCAAAGAAGGTGGTGCACCAACCGATTTCTAGGGAATAACAGTGTTTGACATCATCGTCATTGGCGGCACGAACGTTGATATCAAGGCAAAGACCGCAAAGCCCCATATCGCCGGAACTTCGAACCCCGGAAGCGTTTCGGTAACGCCGGGCGGTGTTGCCCGCAACATTTCCCATAATCTTGCTATGCTGGGCGTGAATGTAGCACTCATTTCAGCCGTTGGAACCGATCCGCAGGGTAATCTCGCGATGGCGGCCACGCACAAGGCGGGAGTCGACGTTTCAATGGTCCTGCGCAATGATTTGGCAACAGGTGCCTATATTGCAGTGCTTGACTCCAGTGGCGAGCTTATCAGCGCCGTAAACGACATGCGCAGCCTGGAAAGCCTTGACCCCGATTTTCTGCAACAACACCAGGTGGCATTGCAGGAGGCAAAGTTCGTCGTGGCTGACTGCAATATCCGCCAGGATATTCTCGAATGGCTGGCCCTGCGCTTTGGCGAAAAGCTCATCGTTGAACCCGTCTCTGTTCCCAAATCGGCGAAACTCAAGGCCCTGCTGGTTTAGCATGAAGTCTTTCTGGCAACCCCAAACCATGATCAATTGACAGCACTTATGGAAG
>JANMKJ010000050.1:0-1972 GCA_031371945.1 Rhodobiaceae bacterium | reverse complement strand
CAGGGTGAAAAGTGAGCCTGCAACATTAATGGAGAAAAGCCGGTCGAAACTCGACCGGGGAATGTCAACGATGGGACCCATGTCGAACAGGGCAGCGTTATTAATGAGAATATCCAGTCCGCCGCAGCGCTTTTCAATTTCGGCAATACCTGCATCAATTGACGCTTGATCGGTCACGTCAAAGCGAAGCGCGAAGGCATTTGGGCCCAAAGATTTTGCGGTTTGTTCGGCTCGCACCATGTCGATATCACCAATGGCAACCGTAGCCCCTTCGCGCACATAGCCTTCAGCGAACGCCGCGCCAATGCCGCGTGCAGCTCCCGTAATCAGGGCTACTTTGTCTTTCAACCTCACTTGCGTATTGCCTTTCCATCCTTGTCAAAGCGATGAATGCGGGTCGCGTCAGGCGTGAGGAAAATCTTGCCACCTGTTACCGCTGCGTATTCACCTTCAGTACGCACCGTCATGAAGCCACAGGCACCTGCATCCACATGCAGGAACGTATCAGCACCGAGGTGTTCGGCCAGGCGGATAGTGGCTGGCCAGGTTCCCGCTTTTTGCGAGATGGTAAGATGTTCCGGGCGGACGCCGATTGTCGTGCATTTGTAGGCCGCTGCCGGTGCACCATCGATAAGGTTCATTTTTGGCGAGCCAATAAAGCCGGCCACAAACAGTGAATCGGGGTGATTATAGAGATCGAGGGGTGAACCCACCTGCTCAATGTTTCCCCGGTTCAGAACAACGATACGGTCAGCCATGGTCATGGCTTCCACCTGGTCGTGGGTGACGTAGATCATGGTGGCACCCAGGTCCTTGTGCATCTGCATGATTTCAAGCCGCATGTTGACGCGCAGGGCCGCATCCAGGTTCGACAGCGGCTCGTCAAACAGGAAGCCTTCCGGATTGCGGACGATGGCACGGCCAATGGCAACGCGCTGGCGCTGGCCGCCGGAAAGTTGGCGGGGCTTGCGATCCAAGTATTCCGTGAGATTGAGGGTTTGCGCGGCCTTTGCCACCTTGGCCTCAATTTCTGCCTTTGGCATGCCAGCCATTTTCAGGCCAAACGAGATGTTACCCCTGACACTCATGTGCGGATACAGCGCGTAGGATTGGAACACCATGGACAGTCCGCGCTTCGAGGGGGCCTCCTCGGTCATGTCCTTGCCATCGATGTGAATGGCTCCGGAGGTGAGGTCTTCAAGACCTGCAATCATGCGCAGCAGGGTGGATTTTCCACAGCCCGAGGGGCCGACGAACACCACGAATTCACCGTTCTTGATATCGAGATCGGCGCCCGGAATGATGACGGCGTCGCCAAAAGCCTTGCGTGCCTTGATGAGAGAAATCGTGCCCATGTTATTTCACCGCTCCGAATGTGAGACCGCGTACGAGTTGTTTTTGTGCAAACCAGCCGAGCACCAGTATGGGTGCGATGGCCATGGTTGATGCCGCCGAGAGTTTTGCCCAAAACAGTCCTTCAGGGCTTGAATAGGAGGCTATGAACTGGGTGAGAGGAGCTGCATCCTTGGTGGTAAGTGCCAATGTCCAGAAGGCTTCATTCCAGGCGAGGATAATGTTCAGCAACAGCGTCGAGGCAATGCCGGGAATTGCCATAGGCGTTAGCACGTAGAGCAATTCCTTGGCTAGCGAGGCTCCGTCCATGCGGGAAGCCTCGAGGATTTCCCCGGGGATTTCCTTGAAATAGGTGTAGAGCATCCACACGATGATCGGCAGGTTGATCAGCGTCATGATGCCGACCAGGCCGGTCAGCGTGCCGAGCAGGCCGGTGTATTTGAACAGCAGATAGATCGGAATAAGCACGCCCACCGGCGGCATCATATTGGTGGAAAGCATCCACATGAGAATGTCCTTGACGCGCTTGGTTGGCGAGAAGGCCATGGACCAGGCGGCGGGGACGGCCACGAGGATAGCAAGGAACGTAGAACCAAAAGAGATGATCACCGAATTCCAC
>JANMKJ010000039.1:0-2083 GCA_031371945.1 Rhodobiaceae bacterium | reverse complement strand
ACACACAGCCTGAGCACCTGGGTGATGCGGTGGTACAGAAGGCAGGCCTGCTGCAAGTCGGCGGCCTGCTGCGGTTCCAGCAGACCAGCGGCTGCGAGGCGTGCCAGGGCAACATGGGTGTTGGTGTCCAGTACTGCCGGGTAGCTGGCCGCATGGATGATCTGCAGGAACTGGGCGATGAACTCGATCTCGACCAGGCCACCGCGTACCCGCTTGATGTCCCAGACGCCGTGGGAGACTTGCTCCCTTACCATCAGGCGGCGCATGTCGAGCACGTCGGTACGGGTCACCGCCTCGTCACGAGGCGTGCAGAGACTTTGCTTTATGGCCTGGGTCAAATCGGCGGCCAGTTTTGCATCACCCGACACCACCCGGGCACGGGTAAGAGCAAGCTTCTCCCAGGTCCAGGCCGAATCTTTCTGGTAGCTGCAGAAACTTTCAAAGCTGGTTGCCACCGGGCCCTTGTTGCCGGAAGGCCGCAGCCTGAGATCCACCTCGAACAGAATGCCTTCGCTGGTGGGCGCGGTGAGGGATGCAATCAGCCGCTGGGTGAGCCTGGTGTAATACTGGCTCACGCCCAACGGCTTGGGCCCTGCCGAATTTTCCATGGCTTCACGGTTTTCATAGACGAGGAGCAGGTCGAGATCGGACCCTGCGGTCATTTCACGGCCACCCAACTTTCCCATGGCCACGATGCAGCTACTGCCGCCCGGCACTTTGCCGTGGCGCGATTCCATATCCTGCCGCACGGCGGCATGCAGCCGCTGCAGCAGCAGTTCGGCAATTGCGGAAAATGCCGAACCTGCCTCAACAGCGCTGACGGTTTCTGAAAGCACATGAACACCCACCCGAAACATTTGCTCGCGGCCGACGATGCGGACCCGGTCAACCACCTCATCCAATGGCACGGCATCTGGAATGACGGCAGCGATGATCGCCTGCACGTCTTCGGGGCGCGGCAGGGCGCCAAAGAACCCAGGCTCAAGGACGGCCTCAAGCACACGGGGCCTGGCACTCAATTGCCCTGCCAGACGCGGTGCAGTGCCGAGGATGGTGGCAATAAGATCAAGCAGGTTGGGATTGGCTTTCAGCATTGAGAAGAGTTGAACCCCGGCGGGCAGGCCTGCGATGAAGCGGTCAAAGGCGAGGAAGGCTGCGTCCGCGTCGCCACTGCGCGCCAGGGACGCAAGCAGCACGGGCATGAGTTCCGTGAGAAGCTCCTTGGATTTTCCGCTGCGGGTTGCGGCATAGCGGCCAAAATGCCAGCCGCGAATGGTTGCGGAAACTTCACTTGGCTGTTTGAAACCCATGCCTTGCAGGGTTTCAATGGTTTCAGGATCGTCTTCACCGCCGGTAAACACCAGGCTACCAGCTGCACTTCCCAACTCGGTGGCGTTTTCAAACAAGGCGGCGTAGTGGCCTTGTACCAATTCGAAAGTCTGGCGCAATGTTGCGGAAAATTCCTGCGAAGACGCAAAGCCGGACAGGCGTGCCAGGCTGTCAAAGGCTTCCTGTTCCTTGGGCAGCATGTGGGTTTGTTCGTCGTTCACCATTTGAATGCGGTGTTCAATGGTACGCAGGAATCGGTAGGCCGCTTTCAGGCTTATGGCAGCAGCGGGACTGATCCAGTGGGCTTCGGCCAGCGCATCGAGCATTTCAAGCGTTTTCAAGCCGCGCAGGGCCGGGTTGCGACCACCGGCAATGAGTTGCTGGGTTTGCACGAAGAACTCGATCTCGCGAATGCCGCCGCGCCCGAGCTTGATGTTGTGTCCCAGCACCGCAATGGTGCCGTGGCCCTTTACGGCGTGGATTTGCCGCTTGAGTGACTGCACGTCGGCAATCGCCGCAAAGTCCAGGTACTTGCGCCAGATATAGGGCTTGAGCCGGGAGAGGAATTCTGCCCCCAACGCCAGATCACCTGCGGCCGGACGTGCCTTGATCATGGCGGCACGTTCCCAGTTCTGGCCCATGCTCTCATAGTAGATGGCCGCGGCTTCCATGGAGATGGCCACTTGCGTGGCGCGGGGGTCGGGCCTCAGCCGCAAGTCGACGCGCAGGCCGTAACCATGCTCGGTGATGTCCT
>JANMKJ010000536.1:0-3077 GCA_031371945.1 Rhodobiaceae bacterium | reverse complement strand
GCCGACGGCGAGCGCCAACGGATTGGCAAGTTCAGTACCTCTCAGTGGGGCTGCAAGCCTTAAGGCAAGGAGTGCGGCAGCGAGGAACATGAACGCTTCCGTGGCAAACACGACTGCAAACGCCGTCACTGGGGCGCCCGTGATAAAACGCGTGACATCTACAAGGGCAGTGCCCGCAAACCCGCCAATTCCAAAGGCAATGGCCTGCGACGCGCCAAAGAGCCCCATGCGGATGCCTTCGCGGCCTTGTGTGTCGCCTAAGGCAAAGCTGAACATGGAACCAATTGCCGCCACTGCAAACATGCCATTGGTGAACCCCAACATGAAGACAGATATTTTAAGCGGCCAACCTATTCCCACGAGCGCCGCCGCAACCAGGCTGGTCAGGGCTACAGCTGATGCAGCGCAGCCGCCGACCGTCCACATCCGCAATGTTTCAGACTTGTTGCCGCCCCATGTTGTGGCAGCACACCCCACCAGCAACATGCCAAGAAGTACGCCCGAGTTTTGTACGCCCGAAAGGGCAGTTGACTGGCCAGGCGTGTAGCCAAAGACCAAACCGGCGAATGGCTCAAGGATAAGATCCTGGGCACTATAGGCGAGCATGGAAACAAAGACGAAGATCGCAAAGCGTCTCGCCAGCTTGTCTTGCCATACCTGTTGAAATGCCGCCGCAAAGGATATTTCGACTTTACCGTGCACGGTTGGCGCGTTGATAACCTCGACGCGTTCGACATTCCATACTGCAGCCAGTGTGAGTATCACGGCCGCACTGCAGACGTTAGCCGCAACAGCAATCAGGCGCGCCGGTGAAAACGGGTCAAGAAAGTGGCCTGCCAGAGCCGCCGTCAAGATAAACCCCGCAATCATCATGATCCAAACGATAGTCGCAGCGGCAGGCCTGCGCTTTTCGTCAGTCATTGCGGCGAGAAGCACGAGCAGTGAAGTACCTGCTGCACCCACACCAATCCCGATCAATGTGAACGCTATGACGGCAAGCACCAGTCCTGCGGTTAGGTTGTATGTCATCATGGCTACCGATGCCGCAGCGCCAAATCCACCGAGTGCCAGCACAACCATTCCGCCAATGATCCATGGTGTTCGCCTTTGGCCCAGATCGGAACCATGACCCCATCGCGGGCGCAGCACCTGCAAGGCATAATGCCAGGACACAAGAATTCCAGGCAGCATGGCAGGCAGCGCCAGCTCGACCACCATCACGCGGTTGATTGTCGACGTGGTGAGGACCACGATGGAACCGAGCGCAGTCTGCACCAGTCCCAATCTCACAATGGCGGGCCAGCTGAGAGTTGTTGCAGTCATGGAACCACCAGGTATATCGAACGTACCGCAAAGGCGCTGGCCAGCATGCCTAAGACATAGAGGGTTGTTCCCGTCGCATTGTACCACGAGGCGAAGCGGCCGGGGTCGCTCAGCATCCGCCGCATCAGGATGAGTTGCGCAACAAGCAGGCCGGCTACCAAAGCCGCGTGCCAAGGTCGCTGCCAGGCGATGAGCAGGGCTATTACCACCACTTGCGGCGCAGTCATCACGGCACAGGCAATCTTGGCGGCACCCGAAACACCGTATTGGGCGGGCAGCGAACGGATTCCAAGTTGACGGTCGCCCTCGATTGATTTGAAATCATTAAGTGTCATGATGCCATGAGCGCCGATGCTGTAGAGCAGTGCCAGTGTGATGATGCGGTAATCCGGAAGTGCTGAAGTCAGCGCGGCAGCACCAGTGAACCATGGCAGCCCTTCATAGCAGAGGCCAACGGCGCTGTTGCCCCACCAGCCGTTGAGCTTGAGCCGCAACGGAGGAGCACTATAGATCCATGCCGCGACGAGGCCCACGACTGTTGCTCCAACAACCCATTCTCCAAGTGTCGCCGCGACGAGAAAGGAGACGGCGGTCCAGACAATTGCAATGTAGAGACCCCACTTGCCGGGGATGCGTCCAGATGGGATAGGCCGGGCTGGTTCATTTATGAGATCGACATGCCTGTCATACCAATCATTTGCGGCTTGGCTGGTGCCACAAACCAATGGCCCCGAAAGGGCAATGCCAACAAGTAACAGGTGCCAGTTTTCAAGAATTGGAGCGCCCGATGAAACAATGCCGCAACCAAAGGCCCACATCGGTGCAAACCACGTAATGGGTTTGAGCAGTTCGATCACTGCGGAAGGAGCAGGTAAAGAACGATTACCCGCCGAAATCACAGATCTTTCCATCAAATTAAAGTATTACCAACACCAAATATTGTCAATTAGATTTGACACTATCCAGCGCTTGTTGAGGCTGCCTATAAATTTTCGTCGATGCCGTAACGATGCAGTTTCGAATACAGGCTTTGCCGGCTCAGCCCAAGCATGTCAGCTGTGCTGGCGCGGTTGTTTTCATTAAGCTTCAAGGCCGCCTCAATGCACATTTTCTCGATGACATCAGTTGCCTCGCGTACCAGCTCCTTGAGTGGCACCTTGCCAACCAGCTTGGTCATTTCGTCAACAGATCTGGACAATGCGCGGTCAGACCGGCTCTGCTCCGTTGGTCGCCGGTTGACACGGCGGATGCTGAATCCAAAACATGGTTGCTTTCCATCGGGTACTGAAACACCGGACACCTCGACATCCTCAGAGGTGCCGAACTGCCCCCGGATTACAGTCATGAACTGGCGCAGGGAGCCATACTCCTTCATGCTGTTCATCATCTGGTTGATATCCACACCCGGACGGCCAAGCCAGTGGTCAATTGTCTCGCCAAGCGCCTGCTCTTCAGAACCGAGCTGAGCTATATCAAGGAACGCCGTATTGGCTGTTAGAATGACCCTGTTGAGATCCGTAACAACAAAACCGTCAGGCATTTCTTCAATGACTTTTATGACTTTTGATTTTGCCTTTGGCATGACAATGCCGTTGGCACCAGCGGCCAGCGGTGTCAGTCGCACCAGGATGAACACACTCGCGTCCTGCCGGAAAAGGGTGGCAAACAAGATTGCCTGCTGTTGGTCGTCGCCCAGCCTGACCGCCATTTCATCTGCGCGACCAGAACTCTTCAGCGCCGAAACCAACGACCTT
>JANMKJ010000488.1:0-3739 GCA_031371945.1 Rhodobiaceae bacterium | reverse complement strand
CCGGGTTGATGGCGCACTGCTTGAGGGTGATGAATTCAAGACCGGGATCTATGAGTTGAAATTCCACGCAGGCGATTATTTCAGGGCGTTGGGTGTGACGATGGACGAGCCCGCTTTTCTTGATGTCATTCCCATCCGGTTCGGTCTTGCGAATGCCGCGCAGCACTATCACGTGCCGTTACTGCTGTCGCCTTACAGCTATTCCACCTACCGGGGGAGTTGAGGCATGGGGCGCGCCGGAATCAGGTTCTTGCGGCGAGGCAAGGTCGTTGAACTCAATTCGTTTGCACCGACGCGTATGTTGCTGGATTATTTGCGGCTTGACGAGAAATCAACCGGTACAAAAGAAGGCTGCAATGAGGGGGACTGCGGCGCCTGCACCGTGGCGCTGGGATCGCTGGAGAACGGCCAAGTGGTTTATGAGCCGGTCAATGCCTGCATATTGATGCTCGGCCAGATCGACGGCAAGGAACTGGTGACGATTGATGATCTGGCGATGGATGGCAAATTGCATCCCATCCAGAAAGCGTTCGTGGACAACCACGCTTCACAATGCGGTTTTTGCACGCCCGGTTTCGTGATGGCACTGTTTACGCTGTACCATGCGGGCAAGAAACCCACACGACAGGACATAGCCCAGCATATTGCAGGTAACCTCTGCCGCTGCACGGGGTATCGCCCGATAGTGGATGCGGCCGCGAAATCCTGCGGCGGAAAGCCTGCCGACGCGTGGGCAGCGCGAGCACCGCAAACGGCGGCACAGTTGGCAACGCTGAGTGATGGCATGGATATCCATGTTGGCAACGACACTTCATTTTTTGCAGCACCCGCGACAAAGGATTCCCTGGCTAGCCTTGCTGCTGCACATCCGGACGCCACCATTGTTGCCGGGGCCACCGATGTGGGATTGTGGGTGACCAAGCAATTGCGCACGTTGCCCAAGATCATTTCCATTGGCCGGGCCAAGGGGCTTGATGAAATCGTTGATTATTCCTCGCAGATCTCGATTGGTGCCGGGGCGACCTACGCGGATGCCGCACCTTATCTTGCGGCGATTGATACAGACATTGGTGAAGTGATGAACCGGATTGGTGCCACGCAGGTGCGCGCTTCCGGCACCATTGGCGGTAATATTGCCAATGGTTCCCCCATTGGCGACAGCCCGCCGATTTTGATCGCACTGGGTGCCACATTGCATTTGCGCCATGGTGGGGGTGAGCGGTCAATGCCATTGGAAGATTTCTTCGTGGCCTATGGCAGGCAGGATCGCAAACCCGGCGAACTGGTCTGGCGCGTAGATGTGCCAAAGCTGAAGGCCGATGAGATGTTCCGCTGCTACAAGCTTTCAAAGCGCCGGGACCAGGACATTTCAGCGGTAATGGGTGCCTTCAAATTTACGTTTGACGTGCGCAGGATTGTGTCGGCCCGGGTGGCGTTTGGTGGCATGGCTGCCACCCCGAAACGGGCTCTGAAAACCGAAGCCGCACTTTGTGAGATTTCAATTGATGACCCGATGAGTTGGGGCAGGGCAATTGCCATGCTGCAGGAAGACTACCAGCCCATTGGCGACATGCGGGCTTCCGCCGACTACCGGATGGAAATGGCGGAAGTGATGCTGAGCAAGGCACTGACGGAAATCGTTGCGGGGCAGACGAGCGCTACACGCGTGGCCGGGCACCGGGAGGTGGTGGCATGAAAACCGCCAGCGTCGGCCAGCCCCTATCGCATGACAGTTCCGAACTGCATGTCCGGGGTTCAGCGGTTTACGTTGATGACATGCGTGAACCCGAGGGTACTGTTCACGTGGAGCCCGGCTACGCGCAGAAAGAAGCGCGCGGCAAAATTGCAGGCATGGATTTGAGCGCGGTCGCCGCATATCCAGGGGTGATTGCCGTCCTGACTGTCAATGACATTCTAGGGGTCAATGATTGCAGTCCGGCTTTTGGGGATGACCCAATTTTTGCTGACGGGGAAATTGCCTTTCATGGTCAGGTGATTTTTGCGGTTGTGGCCACCACCCGTGACATTGCGCGAAGGGCGGCACGGCTGGCAAAGATCCGCATTGATGAACAATTACCCGCCGTGACGGTTGAAGACGCCCTGGCCACCAGAACCCGGGATGTCATGCCGAAGTATGCATTCAAACTGGGCAATGTCACGCAGCTATTGAAATCATCCCCCCACGTGATTTCCGAAAGCTTTCATGTTGGCGGGCAGGAACACTTCTACATCGAGGGGCAGGTAGCGCTTGCCATTCCGGAAGAAAAAGGCGGGATGACGGTTTACTCGTCAACGCAGCACCCAACAGAAGTGCAGCATTGCATTGCGAAAATGCTGAAGGTGCCGGACGCGATGGTGACATGCGAATGCCGTCGCATGGGGGGCGCTTTTGGTGGCAAGGAAAGCCAGGCCGCACAATGGGCAGCACTGGCGGCACTTGCGGCCCGTGTGACGGGACGCCCGGCCAAATGCCGGCTTGACCGCGACCAGGACATGATGATGACGGGAAAGCGTCACGACGTCCGCGTCGACTATAAAGTTGGTTATGATGATACGGCGCGATTGACCGTGGTGGATGTGGATTTCCTGGCACGCTGCGGATATTCGGCGGATCTGTCGCAAGGCGTTTGCGACCGGACGATGTTCCATGCGGATAACAGCTATTTCTACCCCGCCTATCACATCAAATCACGCAGGTTGCGGACCAACACGGTTTCCAACACGGCATTCCGCGGCTTTGGCGGCCCCCAGGGCATGGTTTTTGCCGAGCGGGTCATGGACGCAATTGCCATTGAAATGGACATGGACCCGTTGGATGTGCGCAAGAGAAATCTTTACACGCGCGGGAGGGACGTTACCCCCTATCGGCAAAAGGTGACGGACAACATTACCCTGGAAATCATTGATGCCCTGGAGAAATCATCGAAATACCGGGCACGCCGGAAAGCCATTGATGCCTTCAACACGACAAGCGTCGTGCTCAAAAAGGGCCTGGCACTGACGCCGGTCAAGTTCGGCATTTCATTCACGCTCACCCATCTCAACCAGGCTGGAGCACTGGTACATGTTTATACGGATGGTTCGGTTCACTTGAGCCATGGTGGCACGGAAATGGGGCAGGGGCTCTACATCAAGATTGCCCAAGTTGTGGCGGAAGAATTTGGCATTCCCGTAGAGCGCGTTCATATCACCGCCACCACCACGGCGAAGGTTCCCAATACTTCGCCCACGGCTGCCTCCTCCGGTACGGATTTGAACGGCATGGCCGCCAAGGCTGCCGCCGCAACCATCAAAGGCCGAATGATCGCGTTTGCCGCCAAGAAATGGAAAGTGGCGAAATCCTCCCTTCGCTTTGAGAAAGGCGATGTGATCATTGGCAAGCAACGTATTTCGTTTGGCGACCTCGCCAGGCTGGTGCATGGGGCCAGAATCTCATTATCGTCAACGGGGTTCTATTCCACTCCCGATATAACCTGGGACCGGCCCAACGGCAGGGGCAACCCATTTTTCTATTTCTCCTACGGCGCATCCTGCTCGGAAGTAACCGTTGATACGCTCACTGGCGAAATGCGGGTGGACCGCGTGGACATACTTCATGACGTAGGTCATTCCCTAAACCCTGCCATCGACATCGGCCAGATTGAAGGAGCCTTCGTGCAAGGCATGGGATGGCTCACCAACGAGGAGCTGGTCTTTGACGCCAAGGGCGTGCTGCGGACCCATGCGCCTTCAACCTACA
>JANMKJ010000482.1:0-8091 GCA_031371945.1 Rhodobiaceae bacterium | reverse complement strand
TCCACCCTTTACCGTCATGTCCTGTGACAACGTTCCCCACAATGGCGTCGTCACCCGCAACTCTGTCGTTGGTCTTGCAAAGCTCATTGATCCGGCACTGGCTGAATGGATCGCAGCGAACGTGGCGTTTCCAAATGGCATGGTGGACCGCATTACGCCCGCAACCGGCGAGCGCGAACGCAAACTCTGCGCTGACATGTTCGGTGTTGAAGACGTGTGGCCCGTATTTTGTGAGGAGTTCAAACAGTGGGTGCTGGAAGACAACTTCACGATTGGCCGTCCGGCACTTGAAAAGGTTGGCGTCACATTCGTCCAGGACGTCACACCCTACGAGAATATGAAAATCCGCATGCTCAATGGCGGGCACGCAGTGATTGCCTATGTCAGCGGCCTGCTGGATATCCACTTCGTGCACGAGTGCATGGAAAACCCGTTGGTGACCGCCTTTCTTGCCAAGATCGAGAAAGAGGAAATCATGCCCTGCGTTCCCCCGGTTCCCGATACAGATCTCACGGACTATTTGAAATTGATCGAGAGGCGGTTTGCCAATCCGAAGATTGGCGATACCATTCGCAGGCTTTGCCTGGACGGTTCCAACCGGCAACCGAAATTCATCGTTCCATCCGTCGCTGACCGATTGAAGGCTGGCAAGGGCCTTGCCGGCCTGGCGCTGGCTTCGGCACTGTGGTGTCGCTACTGCTACGGCACAACCGAAAGCGGTGCTATCATTGAAGCCAATGATCCCAATTGGGATCAGTTGCAGGCCGTGGCCAGGAGGGCCAAGGATGATCCCAAAGCCTGGCTGGCGATGGCAGATATCTACGGCGATACGGCTAACTCACCTGTGTTTATCGAGGCGTTCAGTAGCGCCTTGCGTTCCCTGTGGACCAAGGGAACCGAAACCACGGTCAGGTCCTATCTGTCAGGCTAAAACCTCGGCAATTTCAGCAAGTTCATTTGCTGCAAAACTCAAGTTTCCCACTGCACCCGCACAGTCCACAATCTGTTCTGGCGTGCTGGCACCAATCAGGGCCGTGGTCATGCCTTTGTTTTGCAACAGCCGAGCGATCGCCATCTGAGCCAGGGTCTGGTCGCGGCGGTGCGCAATGATGTTCAGCGTGTTGAGCCGTACAACCATGTCCTCGCTGATGGCATTGGGATCAAGCGATTTGCCCTGTGTGGCCCGGCTGCCGCTCGGAATGCCCTTGAGGTACTTCCCCGTGAGCATGCCCTGGGCCAGGGCCGAAAAGGCAATGCAACCCACACCTTCGTCAACGCAGGCCTGGAGTGTTCCGCTCGTCAGGTGCGTTTGCTCAAGCAACGAAAATTTCGGCTGGTGAATGAGGCATGGTGTGCCAAGCGACTTCAGGATACGCGCGGCTTCACGGGTCTGTTCGGCATTGTAGTTCGAAATTCCGGCATACAACGCCCGCCCGCTGCGCACCGCTTGGTCCAGTGCCCCCATGGTTTCATCCAAGGGGGTGTTGGGATCAAAGCGATGCGAATAAAAAATATCGACATAGTCCAGGCCCAAACGCTTCAAGCTTTGGTCAAGACTAGCCAGCAGGTATTTCCGGGTTCCCCATTCACCATATGGGCCCGGCCACATCAGGTAACCAGCCTTGCTTGAAATGATCATCTCGTCGCGATGGCCCGCAAAGTCTTCCCGCAGGATCTTGCCGAAGGCGATTTCCGCCGAACCGGGAGGAGGGCCATAGTTATTGGCCAGGTCAAAATGGGTAATGCCAAGGTCAAAGGCGGTTCGACACAGGGCTACTTTGGCCACGTGACCGAAATCGTCACCAAAATTGTGCCAAAGGCCAAAGGATACGGCGGGAAGCTGCAGGCCGCTGCGCCCACAGCGTATGTACTTCATGGGCGTACTCATCGCAGCATCGCCTTGGCCTCCTCGACGCCAAGTGCCTTTGGCCGCGTGCACGTTGTTTTCAGATCGATAAACTTGCCCGTTTCGCCCGACGCGAGAATTGACGTCATGACGTCTACCCCATGCAGGGTGCGCTCAAGGGAGCACCGCGTATCGCGCTTGCCGCGGATGGCCGCGGCCATGTCAGCAAGGCCCGCCGAACGGTAATTTGCCAACATGCCTTGCGGGTGCTGCTGGTTGGGTACGCCGAAGGGGTGGTCCCAACTCGACAACGGCGCGGCCGCTCCATTGCGCTTGGTTGCCAGAACCTCGCCACCGAAAAAATTGGGATCGGGCACATAGAGGGATCCTTCGATGCCGTAAAGCTCCGTATTGCTCATCCGGTGGGCGAAAACGTCCCAACTCGCGATCAACGTTACCGTCGCACCATTGGCAAATTCCAGGAGTGCATGGGCGTTGGTTGCCGTTTTGACACTGATCTTCTGCCCGGCCCGCGGTTGGCTTGAAATTGTACGGGTTTTCTGGGCCATTGAAGTGAGTGCGGCCACACGCTTTACCGGGCCAATCAGGTTGATCAGGTTGGCAATATAGTAGGGACCCATGTCCAGTACAGGCCCGCCACCGGGTTTGAAGAAGAAATCCGGATTTGGATGCCAGTGCTCCATGCCAAAGCCCATGACGTGGGCTGTCCCCGACGTGATCTTGCCCACGTCACCATCATCGATTGCCTTGCGGGCCCGCTGATGGGAACCGCCCAGGAATGTGTCTGGCGCACAACCAACCCTTACCTTATTGGCGTCAGCAGCTTTCTTCAGCGCCATGCCCTCCTTCAACGAAAGAACCAGGGGCTTTTCGGAATAGGCGTGTTTTCCGGCCTTCACCGCCGCGAGCGAAACGCTGAAATGGGAATCCGGCACCGTGAGGTTGAGAATGATGTCAATGTCAGGAGACACCAAAAGCTCAGCGGGTTTCATGGCCTTGACGGAGTATTCGGAAGCCCGTGTCTTGGCCATTTCCGGGTTGATGTCGGCGCAGGCGGTGATTTCTATGCCCTTGAACAGCGGGCTATACCTGAAATAGGTCGTGGAAATATTGCCGCAGCCCATCACGCCAATGCGAAGATCATTTGCCATGTCTGTTACCTCAGTATTTCTTGGCTGATGCCAGCGAGCGCTTTGCAAACCGCGTGACATCGCTGGGTTTGTCGTGCTCCATGACATAATGCATGCAGCGGGTCTGCCGCAAGGCTGCCATGATGGTGGGCCATTTCACCACGCCAAATCCCACGTCGGCCCAGCCGTCTTCATCCTGGCATTGGCCCTTGGGTGCAATGTCTTTCACATGTGCAATCGTAATGGCGCTGCCATAGGCCTTGATCCACTTCAGCGGATTTGATTTGCCGCGCACAATCCACGCTACGTCAATTTCCCAATCAAGCGTTGGTGCGGCGCCAAAAATAAGTTCATGGGGCGTGCTGCCATCCTTCAGGGGAAAAAATTCGAAGTCATGGTTATGCCAGGCAACGGAATAGCCCTCGGCACGATAGGTAAGTGAAATCGCTTCCAGCCGCTTGCCAAATGCCTTCCAGCCGGCGGCAGTTTTTGGGCGTTTATCTGGGAGTAGGTAAGGGCAAACGAGCTTGTTCATGCCCAGCGTCGTGGCTATTTTCAGTACCTTCTTCTTTTCCAACTCCAGCATATCAACCGAAAAATGCCCCGTTGGCATAGTCAGGCCGAGTTGATCCAGTTCAGCGCGGAGCTTGTCAGGAGCGTCATAGACACCCCCAAAGCCTTCCACTTCTGCGTAGCCAAGGTTCGACAGGGTTCTCAAAACGTCAGAAAGTGGCGGGTGGTTGCGTGCCGAATAGAGTTGGAATGAAAAACGTGCAGGCATGGTGGCTTCCTCTTTACTGATGGGTACTGGAATAGAGATTGCGGACAATGAGAGAGGCTGCAGCAGCATTCTCTGAACCCTTTGTCGTAGGCGTGAAACGGATGGATTTGGTTTCCCCGGGGAGTAGGTCGAAGGCACTGTCGCTGAAATGACCATCTGGTTCACATTCAAGCGACAGGAAATATGCGGGTGCTCGAGACTTCAAGGAAATTATCAGTTCACCATCAGAAACAGTTGATTGAATTTCGATTTCCGGATCCTGCAGCGCGTAGTTCTTGTAGGGTTTCAAAGCCAGGTGTGCCTGTGTGGATGTGGCGCCATTGGTTTGGACAAAATGCAAAATGGCATCATCGGGAATCTTCGACTTTGAAATGCGCGCGACCTCAATTGATCGGTCTGTCGGGAGTGTTGCTGTCGCTTTTCCAAGGTGGGTTCGCTCGCCCGAAACAGAAACGGCGAAATACTCCAGCTTGATTTCTACGTCCTGCAGGAGGTCATTTACGCCGCTGAATACCACGTCGTCGCCCACGGGAACGGCAAATATGGCTACCGGTTCAAAGAACCGCCGCGCCATGTAGTGTAGCGCCTTCCAGCCACCCCCATGGTCAAGTCCCGACCATGAAGCGACCGGCCACGTGTCATTGAGCTGCCAGTAAAGTGCCCCCATGCAGTGTGGCTTCAGGGTGCGCCAGTATTCAACCGCGGTGCGCATGGCCAGCCCCTGCTGAATTTGCGAGACATACACGAAATTGGCAAATCCCGTTGGAAAGCGGAAATAGCGGAACATGGTTTCGGCAATGCGGGCATTGCCGCCCGCGTTCTTCTGGTGTGACTCCATCACCGGGGAGGCAATGTTCAGGTCGCTTTCGCCGGCAAACGTCTTGATTGTGGCCATGGAAGGGAAGGATTGGAACCCGAACTCCGAGCAGAAACGGGGCTTGACGTCCCGGTAGTGCTCAAAATTCTTGCCCTCGTGCCACACACTCCAGAAATGCATGTCACCGGACCGGTCATCATGCCAGGCATCGCCGAATGACATCAGTCCAGGTGATGGGCTCGACGGCCACCATATGGCGCTTGCATCCGCCGCCTTCATGGTCTCCTCAATACAGCGGTTCAGCCGGTCATAATTCACCAGGTAGCGATCCCGATTGTCACGGGACACCTGAAACCATGTAAGAGCACCGAGTAGTTCGTTGTCTCCGCACCACACGGCGATTGAAGCGTGATGCCCCAGGCGCTTGACTTGATAGTCCACCTCATTGCGCACTTCATTCAAGAACTCAGGCGTAGACGGATAGAGGCTGCACGAAAACATGAAATCCTGCCAGACCAGAATTCCCAATTCGTCGCAGAGATCGTAGAAAAAATCCTGCTCGTAAAATCCGCCACCCCAGACGCGCAGCATGTTCATATTGGCGTCCACGGCAGCGCGCAGCAATTTTTCGGTCACTGCAGGTGTTGCCTTCGAGGGCAGGGCATCCGCTGGAATCCAATTGGCACCACGGCAGAATACTTCATGGCCGTTCACCTTGAAGGCAAACCGGGCACCAACCGCGTCCGGCGTAGTTATCAATTCGATATCCCTGATGCCAACCCGCTGGGTTACTGATTCACCTGGCGTAACCACTGACAGTTCGTAAAGATGCTGCTCGCCCAACCCCGCTGGCCACCATCTCAGCGGGTTGGCGAGTTCAAAAGTTTCAACATGGCGGGCCTCGTTACTCCTCAGTTTGCGATTTTCGCCTGCAAAGTGGATTTCGAATGCAGGCCGGGCATCACCAACGACGATGCGCGTAACTATAACATCAACCGAAACCGTGCCATCCGGATTGTGGCGCTGCTCCACCTGCACATGCTCAATGCGAGCCTCATCCATTGGGCGCAGTTTGATATCACCGTAAAGTCCAAAAGGTGCAATGGCGATGTTCCAGTCCCAGCCATTGTGGCACTGCGCCTTGCGCAACATGTTGGGGTGGGGAATGGGACAATTGTTGGTGGAGTAGGGTATGAAAAACGGCTGCTCGGCCTGTTTGCGGGCGGCGACCCGCACATTGGAGTGAAACATGATCTTGATTTCGTTTTCGCCCGCCCTCAGGAACCGGGTTACATCCGGCCTGTAGCGGCGAAATGAATTTTCTGCGGAAAGTGCGATCTCACCGTTGATCAGAACATCGGCTGCCGTGTCGAGATAGGTGATATCCAGATACCAGCAGCGCTTCACATTGCCTTCAAACGTGAATGTCCGTATCGCTTCCCAACTTTCCTCCGAAACCCAGCGAACGTCATACTCATTGCGTCCGACATAGGGATGGGGAATGACATTGGCGTCGTAGAGTGCTGAATGCACATCGCCCGGCACACTGTACGGCACTACAAGTCTGCCATTCAAATCTGAAATAATCCACTGACCCGCCAAGTCAATTATACTGTCGGATGATGTCATCGTGTTAAAGCCGATCACTGCTGTCGGCATCAAACAGTGATGCCAGGCCAACGCGGAACCTCACGTTGATTTTCTCGCCAGGCTTGTATGTTTTGCTGGATTCTATCCGGGCGGACAAAATGTTTCCAGCAAGCTTCAACCAGACAAGGCTATCCGAGCCCATGGGTTCAACGAGATCAACTGTCGCTTCAAGCGCATCGGAAAGTCCCGCTTCACTGCCAGCATTGATGCGCAAATGTTCCGGCCTTGCTCCAAACACGACCTTCTGCCCTGGAACCAATTTCTTCTTTGACGCGTAGCTTTTCAGTGCGACCCTGGCTTTGCCAATGGCAATGGAAGGTGCAGCTGTAGTTCCGCCGATTTCTCCCTTGATGAAGTTCATGGTGGGCGAGCCAATGAAGCCTGCAACATAGAGATTTTTGGGTTCGTTATAAATCACTTGTGGCGCATCCAGTTGCTGAATGACACCGCCCTTCATGACGGCCACCCGGTCAGCCAGGGTGAGGGCCTCAATCTGGTCATGGGTCACATAGATCATCGTGTTGCCAAGCCGTTGATGCAGGCGCTTGATTTCCACGCGCAGTTCCGCCCGCAGTTTGGCATCGAGGTTGGAGAGTGGCTCATCAAACAGGAATACTTCAACGTCACGCACCAACGCGCGGCCAATGGCAACCCGCTGGCGCTGGCCACCCGATAGCGCCATGGGCTTGCGGTCGAGCAGGGGCTCGAGTTGCAACATCTCTGCAGCGCGGCCAACACGTTTGGCAATCTCTGCCTTGGGCAACCCAGCAACGCGCAAGCCAAACGACAAATTACGCTCGACCGTCATTTGCGGATAGAGCGCGTAGGATTGGAAAACCATACCTATGCCACGATCCTTGGGCTCCTCCCATGTCACATTCTTGCCATTGATGAAAACACTTCCTTCGCTGGGTTCAAGCAGCCCGGCAATGCAGTTGAGCAATGTTGATTTCCCGCAGCCTGAGGGTCCCAGCAAAACGATGAATTCACCTTGAGCGATATCAAGGTTCAACTCTTTGAGGACGGATACCGATCCATAACTCAAGGCAAGACCCTGGACCGATACACTGGGGGATTTCTTCGTCATGCTCTCAACCCTTAACCGCGCCAGCGGCAATACCGCGCACAAAATATTTTCCTGAAACAAAATAGATGGTGAGTGGCACAAGTCCGGTGAGAATTGTTGCCGCCATGTCAACGTTGTATTCCTTCACCCCTTGCAGGGAATTCACGATGTTGTTGAGTTGCACGGTCATTGGATAGTTTGTCGGACCGGCGTAAATCACGCCAAAGAGGAAGTCGTTCCAAATTCCGGTGACCTGCAGGATCACGGCAACGGTAAATATCGGGACTGACATGGGCATCATCACCTGGAAGAAAATGCGCCAGTAACCCGCACCATCCACCCGTGCTGCCTTGAACAGTTCCGGCGGCAGTGATGCAAAATAGTTCCTGAACAGCAGTGTGAGTATCGGGAGCCCAAAAACCGTATGCACCAGGATGACGGCCCATAGGGTGGAGTAAATGCCAAGTTCGCGGGTTATGATGACAAGCGGATAGAGCATGACCTGGTAGGGAATGAATGAGCCCACCAGCAGCACCGTGAAGAAGAATTCGGCAAATTTGAAAGGCCAATTTGCCAGGGAATATCCAGACACGGAGGCCACTGCGATTGAAACGATCACGCTCGGAACGGTGATCTTGACCGAATTCCAGAAGCCCGGAGCAAGGCCGCTGCACTTGAGCCCGGTGCAGGCCTGCGACCATGCCTTGATCCAGGGTTCGAAGGTTGGGTTGGCTGTTGGCACTGCACTTGAGCCCGGTGCAGGCCTGCGACCATGCCTTG
>JANMKJ010000205.1:0-2890 GCA_031371945.1 Rhodobiaceae bacterium | reverse complement strand
GTTGAGGATATAATTGACCTCTATGAACTCGAACTGACTTACGGCCGCTCACCTCTAGGCGGACTGCAAGTCAATGTTGCTTTTGATCGGGACGAACTCCCGAGCAGCCAGCAAACCGGGTGAAACACAATCTATATGAATGAAGTTGCAGGGAATAGTGGTGCCCAAGACCGGAATCGAACCAGTGACACGCGGATTTTCAATCCGCTGCTCTACCAACTGAGCTACTTGGGCACACCACGTGGTGCGGGTTATATGTGATTGATTTTGCGCATGCAAGAAGGAAAACCCTTCTGAAAGAAGGCCCAAATTATAAGGGTTTTGGCCAGGCCTGGAATTTCTGAGGCCGTACTCCACTTCACTGTTCATGCTGCCGCTAGCATCGATTGCCCCTTCAAAGGGGGGGATTACCTCCCAGTCGCTTTCAATATCGCTCGAAGTGAGTTCTTGGCGCCCGCTTCGTTATGGTCGCTTTTTTTCTACCGGGTGGATGCTTGATGTTTGTACGTGTCATCACCTTCCGGCGCTACCGAGCTCTTCTATCACAAACTTGGCCGCTTTCCGGGACGCAGGCATTGTTGAAGAAAGCAGCTTAATGCGATCAAACTCATCAGGTTGAGCAACGAGACTGCCCCGCAGCGCCGCGCCAAATGCCATGCGGAGTTCAGTCCCGATATTGAACTTCTTCACCCGGCTCCCGCTGGCCAGTTCGCGCCGCACCGCAGATGGGATTCCGCTGCCCCCGTGAAGTACAAGGGGTACAGTGGTTACTGCCTCAATAGCCCGCAACGACGTGGTATCAATTGTGGCGGCCTTTTCGGTTTGAAGATGCAAATTTCCAATTGAAATCGCCAACGCATCAACAGCTGTTTCGCGCTCAAAGGCTGCTGCTTCCTGGGCTGAAGTGTGGCAAGAGGAGGTGCCATTGGCGTAACCCACAACGCCGACTTCGCCTTCAACTGAAACGTTTGAGGGTCGTGCCATTTCGACCACGCTTGCCGTAAGGGCGATGTTTTCAGCAAGGGAAAGCTTTGAACCGTCAATCATCACTGAACTAAAGCCGTGTTCAATCCCTTCGCGGCATTCATCAATGGTAAGGGCGTGATCGATGTGACAGACAACCTGGACCGTGGCCTGTTCAGCAAGATATCGAAACATTTTTCCCAGAATCGGAACTGGCGTGTGTTTGCGGCAACCTGGCCCTGCCTGAAGTATGACGGGCAGTCCCGCCTCCTCTGCTGCCTCGACGTAGGCTTGTGCATCTTCCCAACCCAACACAACCAGTCCCGCTACCGCATAGTTCCCAAGTATCGCTGGACGTAATACATCGTTGAGCGTGGCAATGGTCATTTGAACTTTGCAATCATGTCCTTGATGCCGGGTATGGTTTCCACCTGGTAGGCATGGGTGGGTTGAAAGAACTGCACCAGTGAGCGCTGCGTGAATCCACCCAGAATGGTGAAATAGTACATCTCATAACCAGGTGCCACTACACAGGGGTGGTAGCCTTTTTCGAGTACGACGGTGGATGCATCCATCAGATGATAGGCTTCACCCACTTCACCATCCTTGTGCTGCACGAGTTGCAGGCCAAAGCCATGATTGGGACGGAAGCGGAAATTATATGTTTCGTCATGCCGGGTTTCGAGCGGCAGACGGTCCGTGTCATGCTTGTGGGGTGGAAAGCCGGACCAGCCGCCTTGGCCAACAGTGAAGAGTTCCGATACCAAAAGTCGCCCAACACGGCCATGATATTTTGTACCCAGGATATGTTTGATTTTGCGATGCGTCTTCGTATCATCGGAACCATACTGGATCTTGTCAATGTCGACAGTGCGTACGGCAAAGGGCGATAACGCTCCGTCAAAGCGCGCGCCAGCAACAAACACTTCGGCTTGAGCTGTTAGGCAAACCAAGCGCACCTTTGCCCCGGAAGGTGCATAGACCCCTTCGGGCTCCCCATCCCACACATCCACACCGCGTTGACCTATGGCCGCGAAAGCCTCGCCTTCAACCGTCACATCGATTGATCCGGTTGCTGGTACAATGCCGGTTTCATAACCGGGCACCTGATATTCAAACGATTGACCTTGTATCAGCTTTACAATGTTGAAATAGTTGAGCGGAACCCGCACATCATCAACATCGATTATTGGCTTGTTGTGGTTGTCGTGTGGGGGAATGTGCATGGCTATTTTTCTCAGACCTGTAAGCGTTGCATAAATGCTTGAACTTCGTCGGCATCGGGCATGGCGGGCGCACAGCCGATCCGTGTTACCACAATGGCCGCCGTGGCCGCGCCTCGTCGCACCGCATCAGAAAGAGGTGCTCCGGCAACCAAGCCTGCGATAAAGCCACCCATGAAGCCATCTCCCGCGCCGGTAGGTTTGAGAGCGGCCACCTCATAGACAGGCGTGTCAAAACGATTGCCATTGGTAAAAGTGATGCAGCCCTTGGCTCCCATTTTATAAATGACAAGACGATTGTTTTGCGCCGCCAATCTCTCGGCGAATTCCAGGGGATTCTGCACGCCCGCCAACACTGCGAATTCCTCGTCATTTGCAACGACTATGTCGCACATTGCAGCAGCCGTTGTGCATACCTGCTGTGCCTCAGCCATTGAAGCCCACGAATAGGGGCGATAATCAATGTCGATAATCAACACCAGACCTGCATCGCGCGCCACTTGCATCGCTTTGAATGTGGCGCTCCGCGAAGGTTCCTGCGCAAGCGACGTTCCGGCAACAATGATGGCACTAAAGGTCGGGTAAGCAACGCCGGTTGCATCATCTGGAGTCAACTGAAAGTCGGCAGCACCATTGCGATAGATTACAGACTGACAATTTTCCGCACGGGTCTCAACAATGGCGAGGGAGTTGCGCACCTCTCC
>JANMKJ010000405.1:0-1672 GCA_031371945.1 Rhodobiaceae bacterium | reverse complement strand
CCCGTGCTTGAATTGGTCAGCCGCTATCTTGGCTTTTTCCACCGCAAGCGTCGTATCACCCTGGGCCAGGGCGGCCTCAGCCGTTGCCAGTTCGGCCCGCGGCACATCTCCCAGTTGGGCGTAAGCGATTGCCGAATATTTGTAGATGTCGACCGTATCCGATTCCGTCCGCTTGGCGCGAATGAGCAGGCTCAAGGCCGGCTTGGCATTTGCGGGGTTGCCCGTTGCCAGCAATGCCTGCGCATAGAGGATTTGCAGCAGGCCGCTATTTGGCAACAGGGTGTTGGCTTGCTTAAGCGGCGCCAGAGCCTGGGTCGCCTGGCCACCTTCCAGCAAGGCCTGACCTTTCAACTCCCAAAAATACGGATCAGTCGGCAAATCCTTGATCAGGCTGTCCATGATCGGAATGGCGTTCTTGTTATCGCCTTTTCGGAACATCGCAATGGACCTGGCATAGCGCGATGGCAAGCTTCCGTCCGAAGTGGGATAGCGCTTGAATACGGTCTGGGGCGATTCCAGAAAGCCCGCCAGTTTTGCCTGCATCAACTGGTGCCGCAACAGCAGTTGTGGAGGATCCTGGGTATTGAAGTAAGGTGAGTTTTTGGCCGAGGCCTCAAGATTGCGAATGCGCTCGAGCGGCATGGGATGGGAAAACAGGTAGGGGTCCGCATCGGCAGTGGATGCCAATGACTCACTCGCCAGTAACTGAAACAGTGTGAGCATGCCCTTGGCCGATTGCCCGGTTGCCTTGAGGAATTTGAGGGCGGCGTTGTCGGCAGACGACTCCATATCCCGCTGGTAGGCAAGAAACCCGCGCTGCGCCAGGCCCTGGCTACCCATCATGATGCCTTGGCCAGCCTTGGCGGCTCCCTGTTGTCCGGAAGCAGCACCACCTACAACCGCAGCAACACCCACAAGCATGCCGATGATGGATTTGACGCTGGCCTTGTCAAGTTCGTTGCCCATGCGGGCTAAATGCCCACCCGCAATATGACCGGTCTCGTGGGCCATCACGCCAATGAGTTCATTGGGCGTTTTCGTCCGCATGAGAAGACCCGTGTGAACAAACAACCGTTGTCCACCTGCAACGAAGGCGTTGATCTTGTCGTTACGAATAATATACACGTGCACGGCCGAAGGGTTAAGCCCAGCAGCCTTGAAAATCGGTTTGGAATAAAGCCGTAACAGGCCTTCGATCTCGGCATCGCGAATAAGGGGAATGGACGGCCCTGCATCCTTCTTCTTGGCCGCAGCACCAACAGGTACCGCGAGACTGGTAAACGTCATCGCGAGACCTAAACAAACCGATAGAATTTTTCGAATCATTGCACTCTCAAGGGGCAGGTGTCGCCGCATCAGTCTTGGGTTGTTTCCCTATCAAATGCGGCGAGTTTGAGGCCCGCAAATTACATTGCTAGCCTCGTTTGCTCCACCATCCTGCCTTTGGTTTTGCAACGGCTTCGGGTGCCGGAACTGTCGCAGCCGGTGGCTGCCATTTCCGTATTTCGACGGGCTGGGAAATGATTTCAATCGGTGCCGCGGCAGGTTCTGCACGCCGCACTTGAACCGGAGCATGGCTTTCAGCCATGGGCTCAGTTGCTTCGGCTGTCACGCGCTCCGTTTGCCCATTGCTTTCACCTTCAGCACCATTGCGGCCATTCCTGTTACGTCC
>JANMKJ010000392.1:0-5068 GCA_031371945.1 Rhodobiaceae bacterium | reverse complement strand
GTTTTGCCAACAACGGCGCCAGCATAGAGTGCGGCGGAATCCAACGCTGCAACGAGATTGCTTTTGGCGCTGGCAATGCGGGAATAATCGATTGCAGCACCGGCGCCAAGGAATATGGGAATGGCGGCAAGGCCAAACATGATTCCGACATTGCCATACTGATTTGCGCGAAAATTCTGGATTGTCTGAAAAAGAGTCGCTATCGCGCTCCTGGCACGTTTTTGCATTGTATCGCTCCCCGGTTAATGCAGTGGTGGGAACGTTACACGATAGAGTTGCCGAAGTGGTGTGCAAAAATGGTTAGAATGTAATGAAACTGAACTTTTGCGTGCACTTCAAAGGACGTGACTAAAGTCAAGTAAACCTGCCTCACTCAAATTATTTCGAAATGCGCAGTTCCAGTAGGCTCTTGGCAATGGCATCAAAGGCCACGCCGAGTTCTGCTTCATTGTCGGCATCGAAATAGGTGGTGTCGTCGGTCGCACAGTCTTTCATGAAGTCGTCTGCCTTCTCCGTCTCCAATTGGAAGCCGATGGTGTAGATGGTGATGCCCTTGGCCTTCATGGCTGCACATAATTGGCGGGCCTGCTGTGTTGGGTCTCCATTTGTGGCGGGACAACTCAACTCCGAATCCAAGCCATTGCAATAGGCCGTATTGAATTCCCCGTCGGTCATGAAGACGGCTATCTTGTTTGATGACACGTTGCCGCTTGCGTAGGGAGCTGGTGCGTTCACGCCCGAAAAATAACTGAATGAGGGGGAAATCGCATACCATCCCCAGGCCAGTCCTATTTGCCCGGCAGTCATGCCATTGGCTTCAAGCGCGTTGATGGTTTTATGGAGTTGCGCCTTGTTGTTCGTGAGCGGTACGACTGGTTGAATCTTGTTGCAGGCATTCGCTTCGGAGTCATAGTGAAAACCCACTGGGTTTGTGCCAACGGAGGCATCTGAATATTTCTCAGGGCCGAGCCGTTCGGTCACGCAGGTCGTTGCGGCAAAGTTGTTGCCATTCACATTATAGGTTTCACAGCCCGGCGTCGCGCACGCGCCTGCCGCCAGGTGACCACGCGCGGCTGCGGCACCACCTGCCAGATTCACACCTATTGAAAATGGAATGAGTGCCAGCCTCGAAGACTTGAATGACGGGCCGCTTCCCAGAATTTCGTCAACAAACTTATTGGCAGCGCTTTTCAGGCTCGACAGTTTTGAACCTTCCATCGATCCGGTCACATCCAGCACGAGTGAAATCTCAACACCGCCACCGTTCTTGAGGACTTCCGACGTGGCGTTCACCTCGATGTCGTAGATGCCGCCCACATTCATGAACCAGGTTTTGACTTCGACGCTGCCGCTTGCCGCAACATGGTCAGCGTAGGACTTGAGATCGAAGGCTGTTATCTGCGCGTCGCGGGTGTTGGTATAGTTCCGGTCGAAATATCGCTGGGCGCGAAGTTTTACCTCCGGTTCCGCCACTCCGTTGAGTGCGGCCGCAAAGAGCGAGGCGGAATCGAGGGCGGCCACGAGATTGGACTTGGCGTTGACCACGCGGGCGTAGTCGATGGCGCAGCCAACGCCGAGGATGACCAATACGGCTGACAGGCCGAACATCATGGCGATGTTGCCTGCCTCATTCCTGCGAAAAAATTTGAAATTCTGGTAAAGCGTCGCGGTCGCGTCTTGGACACGGTTTTGCATTGTATGATTCCCCGGTTAATGCAACTCGGGACAACCTAGACTATAGGGTTGCTCAATTGGTGTGCAGGTATGGTTGCGATTTTATGAATCTGCGGGTTTGCGCCGCAATTCGTTACGCATTGCGAATTTTGGGTAAATCCATTCAATAAAAACGGCGGGACTTTTGGACCCGCCGTGTTTTGTGTTTGACGCCTGTTATTTCGAAACGCGAAGTTCCAGCAGGTTCTGGGCGATTTGCGCGAAGGCCGCCTGAAGGTCTGCCTCGTTGGCCGCATCGAAGAACTTGGTGCTGTCTGTCGCACAGTTGTTCATGAAGGTGACGGCCGCTGCGCTGGGCAGTTGGAAGCCAATTGTATAGACGGTGATGTCCTTGGCCTTCATCGCTGTACACAGGGTCTGGGACTGGGTGGTGGGATTGCCGTTTGTGGCATTGCACACACTGGGTGCGCCGCCATAGTTAGTGCTTCTCACACCATTGCAATAGGCCTGGTTGAAGTCGCCGTCGGTCATGAAGACCGCGATTTTCTTCAGCTTCACACCCGCTGCGGGATAGGCCGCAGGCGTGCTGCTGCCGGTCCACAGGCCGAATGTGGGCGATATCATGTACCAACCCCAGGCCATGCCAATCTGGCCAGCGGTACCGCCAGTTGCAACCAGGTTGTTGATGGTATTGTGCAGGATTGTCTTGTCACTGGTGAGTGGCACGATGGGCGCAATGCCATCACAGCCCGCCGTGTTCGCATCATACATGCGGCCTACCTTATTGGCACTAACCGCAGCGTCCGTGTAGGCCTGGGCACCAATGCGTTCGGTCACGCACTCAGTAATTGGATAGTTCTTCTGGCCGCTGGAATTGAAGCGATAGATGGCGCAACCGGGTGAGGTGCAGGTGCCGGCTGTAACTGTGCCGCGTGCTGCATCTGCATAGGTATCGGCATTGACGCCGATTGAAAATGGAACGAGTGCCACTTTCGAATAGTAAGGGGTTTGCGCGCCCCATACGACCGTATCAACGAAGTCGTTGGCTGCGTCCTTGAGATTGGTGAGCTTGGTTCCGGCCATGGAGCCCGTCACGTCGAGGACGAGCGAAACTTCTATGCTGTTACCAGCTTTCATGATTTGTGATTCAGTGTTCACGTCAACATTGGTGATGCCACCAACGCTCATGAACCAGGTCTTGACCTTGACGCCGCCGGTTACTTCAACCCGGTCTGCATAATTCTTGAGGTCAAACGAGATGATGGCCGCATCGCTGGTATTGGTGTAGTTCTTGTTGAGATAGTTAAGTGCCAGATCCTTCATTTCGGCTTCAGTCTTGCCGGTGATGGCGGCCGCGTACAGTGCGGATGCATCGAGTGCTGCCGTCAGGTTGGCCTTGGCATTCGCGATGCGTGAGTAGTCTATGGCCGATCCAGCTGCGAGGAATATGGGAATGGCTGCAAGGCCAAATAGCATGCCAACGTTGCCGGCCTGGCTCCTCTTGAACCTTCCCAAACATTGCGCAAGCATAGTGAACGCTTTTTTGACACGGTATTTCATTGCAGCCTCTCCTGAGGAATAGTCTTTGGGAGAGACGTACGACAATCGAGTGTAAAAGGGGTTTCAGGAAATGGTTTAATTTTAGATAGTTTGGAACTTATCAAACTTAAATTGAGCGTGGCTAATTTAGCTGCAACAGGCTTACTAAATTAACTGATAAAATCTCACATATTTGGATAATTCGGACCTTCGCCCCCTTGCGGCACCACCCAGGTGATGTTTTGCGACGGGTCCTTGATGTCACAGGTTTTGCAATGGACGCAGTTCTGGTGGTTGATCTGGAAGCGCGGCGCCTTGCCATCCTCCACCACCACTTCATACACGCCGGCGGGGCAGTACCGCTGGGCGGGCTCGTCCCATATGGTTAGGTTTACGTTAATGGGGATGCTGGCGTCCGTCAGCTTAAGGTGGGGGGGCTCATCTTCCTCATGGTTGGTGGCGGAGAAGGCCACATTCGTCAACCGGTCGAACGACAGCACGCCATCGGGCTTGGGGTATTCAATGACCGGGCTTTCAGCGGCGGGCTTCAGCGTGGCGTAGTCTGCCTTGCCGTGCTTCCAGGTGCCAAGGCCGAAACCAAACAGGGTGTTGAGCCACATATCAACGGCTCCCAGCACAACGCCGCCGACCAGGCCAAGCTTTGACCACATGGGTTTTACGTTTTTGACATTCTTCAAGTCTTTATAGACCCAGGACTTTTCATAGGCCGTTTGGTAGGTGATGATTTCATCGCCGCTGCGACCTTCGTTCAACGCAGCGAAAGCCGCTTCCGCCGCCATCATGCCGGTCTTCATGGCGTTGTGGGAGCCCTTGATGCGCGGCACGTTCACAAAGCCAGCCGAGCAGCCGATGAGGGCACCGCCGGGGAACGTGAGTTTCGGCACCGACTGGAAGCCGCCTTCGGTGATGGCCCTTGCGCCATAGGCCACACGGCGGCCGCCTTCGAGCACCTGCGAGATCAGTGGGTGGTGCTTGAAGCGCTGGAATTCCATATAGGGATAGAGATGGGGGTTCTGGTAATTGAGGTGAACGACAAAACCCACCGACACCAGATTGTCTTCGAGGTGATACATGAAGCTGCCGCCACCGGCCTTGGCACCCAGCGGCCAGCCCATGGTGTGGGTGACCTGGCCCTGCTTGTGGTTTTCCGGCTTGACCTCCCACAGCTCCTTCATGCCGAGACCGAATTTCTGCGGCTCACTGTCCTTGGCGAGTTCGTATCTGGCAATGATTTCCTTGGCGAGAGAGCCGCGCACACCTTCGGCGATGAAGACGTATTTGCCGGTCAGTTCCATGCCGGGCTGATAGTCAGGCTTGTGGGATCCATCCCTGGCAATGCCGAGGACTCCCGCCACCACACCGCGCACCGAACCATCTTCCCGGTAGAGCACTTCCGAAGCTGCAAAGCCTGGATAGATCTCAACGCCCAACGCTTCCGCCTGGGTTGCCAGCCAGCGGCACACGTTGCCGAGCGATCCGGCGTAGTTGCCATGATTGTTCATGAGCGGCGGCATGAGGAAGTTGGGCATGCGGATAGCGCCTTTGGGACCCAGCACATAGAAGCGATCGTCGGTTACGGGTGTAAGGAGAGGTGCACCGAGTTCTTTCCAGTTTGGAATGAGTTCGTTCAAGGCAATGGGATCCATGACCGCGCCAGACAGGATATGGGCACCAACCTCGGAGCCTTTTTCGAGGACGCAGACGGAAATATCGCCGGAGAGCTGTTTCAGGCGAATGGCGGCGGCCAGTCCTGCTGGGCCAGCTCCCACAATCACCACATCATACTCCATCGCCTCGCGCTCAACGTGTTCCACAGGCACTCTCCTTCGGGCTA
>JANMKJ010000374.1:0-2129 GCA_031371945.1 Rhodobiaceae bacterium | reverse complement strand
GTTACCTTCTGGCCTCTTGTGCCGGATTCTTCGACGAGTTGCTTGGCCTTTTCAAGATCTGGAGCAGACCACTTGGCACCGGGATCCTTGGTGTAGGGGCAGTAATCCACGTGACCGGGGAAGCTTGGCGGCAGAACCTGGCACACGGGCGAGGCCAATACCGGGCCGCCGAAGAGATTGACCAATGCCTTGCGATCAATTGCGAAATTAACGGCCTGGCGAACCTTGATGTTGTCAAATGGTGCAAGGCGTGTGTTCATGGGTACGTACCACCAAGCGGTGAGGGGGGTAACATGGACCTGATCCTTGTTCTTGGTTCCCATTTCCGCAAGACGGTCGGCAGGTGGTTCGTCAAACATCCAGTCGGCTTCACCATTCTGCACGGCTGTCACCTGAGCTTCTTCTGTCAGGCCGAAATCATACTGTACCACATCCGGGTAGCCGTCGGGCTGAGCCTGTTCGCTCCACACCTTGAAATGGGGGTTGCGCGACAACACCATTGCCTTGTTCGGGTCGTAGGATGAAATCATGTAGGCGCCGGTGCCGGGCAGGGGATTTGAACCCACATCCTCGGTAGGCGAATCCGCAGGAACGATGACCGCATGGGGAAGCGCCAGCTTGTCAAAGAATTCGGCATCGGGACGGGTGAGATTGATGGTCACAGTGCCTGCTGCTTCATCACCTACGACGCCACCTTCGAGGGTGCAGGACTTGGCGTCGGCAAGACATTTGTCGGCACCGACGATCACTGAATAGAACCCGCCAGCCGTTGGACTGGATACCTTGAAGATGCGCTGGAAAGACGCCACCACATCTTTCACACCAAGTTCCTTGCCGTTTGAGAACATGATGCCCTTGCGGATCTTAAAGACATAGGTCTTACCGTCATTGGAGGGCTCTGGAAAAGCTTCGGCTATGTCAGGCACTTTGGTAAAGCCTTCGGCACCGGGTGCCTTCTGGAAGTTGATGAGACCGTCATAAAGTGATTGATAGATCTGCCAGTATTGCAGCGTATAGTTGATATGCGGATCGACGGTGCCGGCCGCAGCGCGCGCTACCAGGCGCATGGTGCCACCCCGGTGTTCTTTCTGATATTCCGCTGATGCCGGGGCAACAGCACCCAACGTGAACAGTGCGGCAGCCGCACTTGCCAATAGCCATTTCTTCATTTTTCTCTCCCTAATCGTTCTTGTCGAGGAAAGCCCCAACAAGTTCCATGCATTTTTTCTGCTCTTCCACATGTGGCATGTGGCTCGAATTTTCAAAGATTTCCCATGTGGCGCCTTTTATATTGTCCTTGAAAGGCTGAACGCAGGCGGGCGTTGCCTCATCATGCCGCCCGGAAATGATGAATGTCGGTACGTTTATTTTGTGCAGCCGGTCAATCACACTCCAGGTTTTCAGTGATCCCACAACGAAAAACTCGTTGGGGCCATTCATGACATTGTAAACGGTTGGATTGCGCGCTACCTGATCGAATGTTTCAGTCACCTCCTTGGGGAAGGGTACGACACGGCAGACATGCTGCTCGTAAACCCACATGGTGGCTGCCTGGTACTCCGGATCATCGGTGGTCCCCGCCGCTTCATGGCGGTTCAACGCATCCTGGATATTTTGGGGCATGAGTTTGCGCATGCGTGCTGCCTCACTCATCCATAACGCCATGGAAGCCGGAGAATTGGCGATGGTGAGTGATTTCAATCCCTTTGGCTGGGTTGTCCCATATTCTGCACCCAGCATTCCGCCCCAGCTCTGGCCCAGCACGTGGAATTTCGGCCGCTGGCCCAAGTGATCCACCAAGTTGTTCAATTCATCGATGAAAAGTTGCACAGTCCAGAAATCAATGCCCTTGTCGGGAAGCAAGGTGGAATTGCCGCAACCCAGCTGGTCGTAGTGGATCACGGCGCGACCCTGCAGGCTCAGCAATTTATAGGCATCGACATAATTGTGACCGGCGCCAGGGCCACCGTGAAGAATGAACACCGGTGCTTTGCTTGCCGACAAATCACCCGAAACGCGGTACCACGTCTCGTAATTGCCAAACTTCGCCCGCCCCTCAGTTGACTGGATTTTCGTCACACTGCTGCCTCCTGCATTACGCAAGCGTGTGACGCTATATCGGCTTTCCC
>JANMKJ010000370.1:0-7124 GCA_031371945.1 Rhodobiaceae bacterium | reverse complement strand
GTCTTTTCTTCATCGATGGAGCGTTCCACCAGACGGGCGGGCTTGCCTTCGCGCAAAAGCACCAGGGCGCGGTTCATCAGGTCCGCCATTTCCTTGGCTTCCTTGTCGCCCTGCTTGCCTTTTTTCTCGATGCTGACAACGCGCTTTTCCAAACTGTCCATGTCGGCCAGCATCAGTTCGGTCTCAATGGTTTCGATATCCGCCACAGGATCAATCTTGCCTTCCACATGGGTAATGTCGCCATCTTCGAAACAGCGCACGACATGGGCAATGGCATCAGTTTCACGAATGTTGGCAAGAAACTGGTTGCCTAGCCCCTCGCCTTTCGAGGCCCCCCGCACCAATCCGGCGATATCGACAAAAGTCAGCCGGGTTGGAATAATCTGGGCACTGCCGGCAATGCGCGCAAGATCATCAAGGCGGGGATCTGGAACGCCGACGTCACCCACATTGGGTTCAATGGTGCAGAACGGATAGTTTGCAGCCTGCGCTGCCGACGTTTGCGTGAGCGCGTTGAAAAGCGTGGACTTGCCCACATTCGGAAGGCCAACAATGCCGCATTTGAAACCCATAAAACCTATTCCTTTTTGTCCGCCCGTGGCGGCGTCGGATTGAGCGCAAGGTGAACCTTGCTTTGAAAATTTGCTTCCTGGCTGTCGATCAGCAGCGGCAGGTATTCTGCAACGGCATCGATCAGTGTGGCGAGCCAAGGCTTGTCAGATTTGGCAAAATCGCTGAGCACGTGCGGATAAACCAGGTTCTTGTCTCCCGGATGCCCGATGCCCAACCGCACACGCGTATAGTGCGGACTGATATGCGCCGAGATGGATCGGATGCCATTGTGCCCGGCGGCACCGCCACCATTCTTTACCCGAATTTTTCCCGGCTCCAGATCTAGCTCATCGTAAATCACTATGACCCGGTCAGGCTCCAGATCGAGAAAGCGCATGGCCTCGCCCACTGATTGGCCGGACTCATTCATGAAAGTCAGCGGTTTCAGCACGACGATTTTTTCAGAGCCAATAGTGCCTTCCGAAACTTCACCCTTGAACCGCTTGCGCCACGAGGAAAAGTTATGGCGGCGGACAATTTCGTCCACCGCCATGAAGCCGATGTTGTGCCTGTTTCCCGCATACTTCGTGCCCGGATTACCGAGACCCACAAGAAGAAACATGGCCCACCTTCCTTTTGCCTGGAAGAATTACTTCTTCTTCGGAGCAGGAGTTGCCGGAGCAGCACCCTTGGCAGGTGCAGCGCCCTTGGCCGGGGCCGCCGCAGCAGCGCCCTTGGCACCGGCAGCCGGAGCTGCCGCAGCGCCAGCAACTGGAGCCTTCTGGTTGGTGGCAGGAACGTCAGCAGAAACCGGAGCATCTGCCACAACTTCTTCCTTGGCCTGGGCAGCAATCGTGCACAGCGTGATGTCATCACGCGACACAGACGTAACGCCTTCTGGCAATTGGATGTCGGAAACGTGGATAGCCGCACCAATCTGCAGTGCCGACACATCAACTGTCACGTCATCCGGGATGAAGTCAGCCGAACAATAGAGGCTCAAGGAGTGGGACACGATATTGAGCGAGCCACCCGCCTTGATGCCGGGCGAAACTTCCTGGCCCTTGAAGTGCACAGGGATATCGACCGCAATGCGCGATGCCTTGCCAAGCCGCAGGAAATCCACATGCACGATGAAATCACGCACCGGTTCAAACTGTACATCGCGCGGGATAGCGCGGATGGTTTTGCCATCAACGCTCTGGTCAACCAGGGTTGAGAGAAAGCGGCCGGTTTGAATGTGTGGTTCAAGCTCACGATAGTTGAGGGTGAGAGTTTGAGCCGATTGCTTGTCGCCGTAGACGACAGCAGGAACGAGACCTTCGCGACGAATTGCGCGGGAGGCCCCCTTGCCTGCCCGGCCACGCTGCGTGGCCTTTAGCTGGACGATTTTAGACATTGGTATACTCCAATAATGAATGAACCACGAAGCAGCCTGCCTCCAGGGGTGTCCGCCACTGCAGTCGTGATCGGCGGGGTATAGATGAGGGGGTATGGCGATGCAAGGGTGCGTATAGGGGCGTGCACGTCCCACAACTCCTCACGCGGCCCGTTTTGCGCATTTCAGCCATAGAAATAAGGCATCTTATTGAAATATAATGACAATATGTCAGGAGTGAAGCGGAAGGCTCGAATCACATCAGTTATCGGGACCAGGATGCTGATTAGCGGCCGATAAATGACGACATGGAATTATACGGTTGTCGGGGTGGCCGAGCACTTTCCTAAAGCAACACAAAACAGGCTAGGAATACACATGCACCGCCAAATAAATAGCGACGCCCCGCCCCCGGAGCGCCGCCAGGAAAGTAATGCGAAATCATTTTGAAAATAACCCCGTATACTGCCCGATCCAATTATTGCATCTCTACGTTAACAGTCAACTTCACAAACATTAAAAATGCAGTTTTTTGACAATAATTTCCTGAAACTTGACTGAATTGCTTGGGAAATATTCGGGGTTTTCGCCCAGGCCGTGCGCGATTAAATCAATTGGCAATCCACGCCATTGCAAAACAATTGATGTTGTTGCCACGCAAACATTTCATCGCAAGTTCAAGATGTTTTCCGGATGTCACAACGTCATCCACCACTAGCGTTGCGCCCTCAAGGTCTCCTACCATGGTCATGGCGTTGAGCTTTGCACTTGCCTTCGGATGTGACGATCCTTTTGGAACTTTTGCCTGGAGAACGTTCTTGAATTCACAGCGCAACAAGTCTGCCACCTTTGCCGCGATGCGAACCGAGAAGCAATCAGCCCGGCCGGAACTTCCACACGGCACCGGTACCACATTACGAATGACGCCCAAACCCAATTGTGATAGCGCAGCCGTGGCAATTTCTTCTGCAACAGTTGCCACAAACGACTCCGGCAGGTTTGCTTTCAGAGCCACCAATGCTGCAATCTGATGCTCTTTTACCTGGCCATGCCAGCTGCGCAAACCTACATAGGAAAAACCATTTCGGCTCAGCAGGCGCTGACCAACACCAAGCGTTTTGAGGAGGAAAGCCGCGGCAACCTGCTCATTCTCACGCTTTGGAATTTCAACGGCTTCAGCTGGTCCCCTTCTCAACGGGTACGGGCGGGGGCTGAGCAGGGGTTGGCCACTGAATTTTTCTTTCGTCAACTTTGCCATCTGCAAAAGGGCCGTCATCAAATTGCTATCTGTAAAAACTGTTGGTTGGGGATTGGCGATCATGAGAAATGAATTCTCATCCGCCGAGCCCCGCGCGATGTTGAAAGCCAAAAGCGACTTAATTTTCGGAACTGCACGCAGCATGGGATGTGATTGCAGCTCAGCTGATTGTTCGGTATCCGCATACGAGATGGCTTCGCCCGGATTTCCATCAAACGCCTTCATATGCCAGTCCGCGGATAGCTCGGTCGCCGGGAATCCAAACTGACTGGACACCTTCAGGTTTTTTGAGGTTTTCGACTTTGAGTAGATGAAAACCTGAGGGGCATGCGTAATTCTCGCAAACACCTCACAGATATTGTTCATTGCTTCTCCCCACAGAAGTCTGGAATTCACGACTCTCAATTGGTTGACTGCCGCGTTTTAACCAAGCGCCACACCAGCGTAGAGTCAACTTCGCAAGACATTCGCATCGCCATACGCTGCACACTAAATGATTTTGCGGTGGCGACGAAGCTCGTCAAACATACTGAAGGGCGAGAGCATGCCGATCGGAAATTCAACTGTGCCCAACACGGATTTTCTGATGTGTTCCGGGATTTGGCTCGAGTTTGCGGGGATTAATCCACATAGTTTAAACGCACGGCGGAAATCGTTCTTTGTTCCAAAATGGCTGATTGTGACCCGCGATGCCATGGGTTCGGCGCGCTCGTCAAACACCGCAGCCAGGCCATTCATCATGCCGAGATTGGCAACTGTTGACGAACCAAAGGACATGAGACTCATCTCGCCAAATCCTTTCATGTTTTTTCCAAGCAGGAACGTGCGGCCATTTTGCTCGAAAACAATTCCTTCATGGCGTCCAAGTCCAACTCGAAAATTGGATTCTTCACCCATGCTGATTTTTGTGTAGCGGCGAAAACACGTAAACTTCCCGACTTTAAAGACGATCATCATGGCACGAATAATGTCCCGCGGCTCTCGTTGCCAGGGAAAATATATGAGGTGACATCCTTCCTGAAGCTTGACAGTTTCACTATCCGCAAGACTTTCGGAAATTGCTGCGAGTAACTTTGGCTCTATGTGGCTGAACGGCCGAATGGAATTGCGAGGTTCCTCGCTGGCAATGCTGTAACTGGTACCTGCACCCACAAACATGCTGAGCTGGTCAACACCGAAGTACTGCGCAATCTTTTCAAGTGTTGCAGGCCCAGGCAAGTTGGTTCCGGAGAGATACTTGTTGAACTGCTGCCGGTTCATGTCGAGATCGCGGCAAACCTGCGCAATTGACCCCTTGCCGGCACTCAAGCTTCTGAGGTTCTCTGAAAAATTCAGATACGGTGACGACTTACTATCCATTTACTGGTCTTGCCCATCTTCGAAGCGTACACGCTGCCTTGGACAAATGTGTCGACGACCATTGCAACTAACAAGTCACTGAACCGACATTCAATCTGAATGAACCCCACGCTTCAATCTTGTCACTCATTCAACGGCCGTAGAAATGATTGACCTCGCATCGACAACTGATCGTAAACACAACGTCACCATTGTAAAGATTTATTACACAAGATTGTGGATGGCAGGAATGCGTTTTATATTCTGTGTACTGACCAATATTCTGCGTGATCCGCTCAACCAAAAAGGTGTCCAGCGGCAATGTTCAACTTGAGGAACGGTAAATTCAACCCATGGACGCAGTTTTGAAGCCATGCATTACGGTTGTGATCCCGATAAATAGAAAAACAGCTGCAAACACTAAACTCGTCTTAAAATTGAATCCTTAAACATAATCTCTTAAAAGTTGCCTTTACCAATTGACTGCTTCGAAAAGTTGTAAGATTCTTTTTTCACACGTCAAAATGGTGACGTGATTCTTGAGAGGGAAATTGAAATGCAAAACTCACCAAAGCAAAAACCTGACCTGGCCGTCGTAGCAGTGGCCGCCAAGAAGATTTTCGTGTCGCCTGGCCAGTGGTTTCGCGCTGAGTAAGACCGAGTAGAAAATTGGCTGCCGTGCTCTGCATAGACACGGCGGCCATTCTCCGGATACCAATCCATGCGTTTGCGATCGTCACAAACTCTCGTATTTTCCCAGTCGGAAGGCGCAATCATTGCCTGCAACTTCCTCACGAAATCTGTGTTCCAGTGCAGCCAGGACCTGTTGTCCCTGTTAGGCAAGCTGAACGATTGGAAAAATGTCGATGAGATTTCTGCAATCGTCCCTGAATTCGAGATGGACGAATTGAATGCGACACTCGCCAGCCTGCAGAACGTGTCAGCAGTGGTTGAAGAGGGATCGGACGCGGATAGGCGCGAATCAGAGTTTGAGAAGTCCTGGTCCTGGGGAATCCCAGCGGCCCTCATGCATTATTCCGTCCAGGACAATGACTACATTCCCCTGGATAGCTCCGAAACATTGCAAAAGGAAAAATTGACTGCTGTTGGCCGTGTTGACCTGTTTCTGAAGAATGATCACTTCAATGACGTGACGATGTTGCCTGCATCGCAAAATTCCAGTGCCTTGCTGAAACTCATGGCAAGCCGGCGCACACTGCGAAAAGCCAAGGCGCAGCCTGTCACCCTAAAGCAACTTTCCGACTGCCTGTTTGCGGGCCTCGGCATCACCGGTGAAACTGAAAATTGCGTGGGCAAGTTGCCGCTTTCCATGACTCCATCGGGCGGAGCGCGAAACCCCTACGAGGCCTATGTCTTTGCCCGCAACGTGCAAGGACTTCCCATTGGAATCTATCACTACTCGGCCGCTGAGCACAGCCTGGGCCTTGTCAAAAGATCCAACGACATTCCGATCTCCGCACTCATCGGTGGACAGGAATGGGGTGACGACAAGGCATGTCTCATAGTACTCTGTGCCTATCTAGACCGCACCATGTGGAAATATGTGGACGCCAACGCCTATCGTGTTGTGTTGATCGAGGCCGGCCACATCGGCCAGAATATCATGCTTGCAGCTACTGACCACGGCCTCACCGCCTGCCCCACCGCCGCCCTTAGCCATTCGGTCGTCAAATCACAGCTCGGAATTTCCAGTCTTACGCAAGCACCGATTTATGCCTTGAGCCTAAGTGTGCCAGAACTGCTGACCAACTAATCCACCGCCACGGTTTTCCCGTCGCGGGCGGATTTCAATGCCGCAAGACCGATGGCCAGGGATGCCACGCCATCTTCCCCTGTAGAGAGCGGCTTGCCCTTGCCGGAAATGGCCGACTGAAACGCCTTGATGGTGTTCTCATAGAGATTGGCGTGGACCAACGGCAGTTTGGTATCACCATCAGCATTTCGCAACACAACTTCGCCAATGGGTGCCTGGGTCATGTTGTTGGAAGCAAAAAGCGAGCCGTCTTGCCCGTGAATTTCCGTTGAGGTGCGGGCATACTTTGTGGTGAAGCTGTCATGGAACTGTCCGAGCACGCCCGACTTGAAGGTGATCACGCCCATCGCCGCATCTTCCACGCCGGGCGCAGCAAGGCCACTGTTCTGGACCATGGCGGAAACGCTTATCGCATCATCGTCCAGGAGAAACCGCATGAGATCAGCGTCGTGCACCGTAAGATCAAGCACCGCCCCTGCCCCGGCCGCAGGCGAAGTCAATCGCCAACCCTGCAGGTGCTTAGGCAGGTAGCCCGCATGCACCACCCGGATGGCCAGGGGTTTGCCGATGCGACCGGCCTTGACCGCGTCTCGCATGGCCTGGTGGGTAGCTGAGCCCCGCATGTGATGGTTGGTGGCGAACACGACATTTGCCGTCTTGCAGGCCGCAACCATGCCACGCGCGTCACTCAAGCTGGTGGCAAGCGGCTTTTCACACAACACATGTTTTCCGGACGCCGCAGCGGCCAGGACCTGGGCGTGGTGCAATTCATTGGTGGTGGCAATGTAAACGGCATCTATGGGCGACTTGAGGAGCGCTGCAAG
>JANMKJ010000323.1:0-8442 GCA_031371945.1 Rhodobiaceae bacterium | reverse complement strand
CCCTGCATAATGCTATGCCTTTCGGCGGCGCTGATGCCTAGCCAATTGCCGATTTCCGCCCGGGTTCGCCCACAACCGATGCAAAATCCAGTCTCCGGTTCGATGACGCAAACCTTGATACAGGGGGTTTCAATTTCTGGCAAATCAAACGCGTTCATGGCTGTAGTATATGTCTCTTCGCCATCGGTTTCCATGCGAACACGCCATGATTGAAGCAAATGCGTCTCAATTTTTGAGATAAAGCACGCCATCTTCCACTTTGAAGCTCGACAGCTTGCTGAGGAAACTCATGCCCAGAAGTGAGCCACGCATCGCCCCTTCCGGCATCACAAGCCCTTGCACGTCATAAACCCGAACCCCGTCGATCTCGACTTTTTTCAAATTTACCCGCGCAGCGTTTGAAACGCCGTTGGCGGTGGAAACGGGGGTGTCAAAATCAAGGGTATTGGGGCGAAGTCCGATTGCCTGGGCATCTTCAAAGCTGAGGGCAACCGCCGAGGCTCCCGTGTCGACGACGACTTTTATGCGCTTGCCGTTGATATCGGCTGAAACAAAGAAATGCCCGTTATCGCCGGATTTTAGTTCAGTTACCGCGTAGAGCTGCATGGAGCCTTGCGAGCCGGACGGAAAGCCGCCAGCACCCAGAAACATGACTGCAAGCACGACCGATGGAACCACACTTGGCAAACGCATGACGACCCCTAAGAAGCTTATTGATTGGGACCGAGACTATGGTTTCAATCTTCATAAGTATTGAAATGCGTTGGTAAAACTGGCTGCAAGGTTAACGGATGGTTGATACGTAGACCGTGAGCATGGTGAGCTCGGTCAACACTTGCACGGCGCCGCAAATGTCGCCGGTCTGGCCACCGATTTGCCGCATCGAAAGGGCCCGCATCAGCCCCAGCATGATTCCCGCAGCCGCGATGGCAAATAGTGAAATTTCTGGCGACAAAACCACACCTGCGGCAGCGGCCGCACCAACGCCACCGGTAATAAGCGAAAATAACGCGCTGCGACGGCTCGGCCTACCGGCAAAAACCGAAAGACCGTCACTGCGGGCAGGCCGCGTCGCCCATAAAAGATCAACCACCAGGGCGCGCGAAAAGGCTGCCGCACCGCCGAAAAGTGCAATGATCGTCAAGGGGTCCTCGCCGGACAGTGTCTCATAAATGGCAGCCCGCGCCAGGTAGCTCAACACCAGGGCGATGGTGCCATAGCTGCCAATACGGCTGTCGCGCATGATTTCGAGCCGGGCTTCCCGGGTTTTGCCACCGCCAAAACCATCTGCCACATCGGCAAGGCCATCTTCATGCAATGCTCCCGTTACCAAAGTGCCGATAGCCAGCGCTATGGCCGCCGCCAGAAGTGATGGAAGTCCCAGCATGTTGGCACCAATCAGGACGCCGGCCGTCAGCGTTCCAATCAGGGCGCCGGCCAGCGGAAAAAACCGCATGGCCTGCGACAGTGGCGGCATGTCAAGGGTGCGCACAAACGGAATGGGCAGCCGGGTGAGAAAACTCAACGCCAGCAACGTTTCAGCGAAAGGCCTTATTTTCCAACTGTTTTCGCTTGTAGGCGAAGGCATGTCGTTCATGCTTTACGATTTCCCCGAATCCCGTGATTAGGAGGTTAGCAGGAAGTTCAAGGGGACACATGATGACTATTGCCGCAACGGGTTTGCCGTTTGATGACATTCGCAAGCTGATAAAGGATATGCCGGACCGCGACGAAACGTGTGTCGCACAGTTCAAGGCCCATGACGCCCAACTGACCAAGCCGCCTGGCGCCCTTGGCAAACTGGAGGGCCTGGCCGAATGGGTAAGCGCCTGGCAGGGCGTTTATCCGCCAAAAATTTCCCGCCCGGTTGTTGCGGTTTTTGCCGGAAACCATGGCGTCGTGGCCCAGGGCGTAGCGGCCTACCCCGCTGAAGTTACAGCCCAAATGGTAGCCAATTTCCAGAACGGTGGCGCTGCCGTAAACCAGATCTGCAAGACGTTTGACCTGGGGCTCAAGGTATATGAGCTCGCACTTGAAAAACCTACCCGCGACATTACCCAGGAAGCTGCCATGGACGAGGTGGATTGTGCTGCCACCATCGCCTACGGCATGGAGGCGATTGCCGGTGGCTGCGACCTGCTGTGCATCGGTGAAATGGGAATTGGCAACACCACTATTGCCGCAGCCATAGCTCACGGGCTCTACGGTGGCGCAGCGGAAGATTGGGTAGGGCCCGGAACCGGCGTCGACAGCGAAGGGCTGAAGCGCAAGGCCTCCGCCGTAGCCCGAGCCGTTGCCTTGCACAAGGCGCATCTCGATGACCCGCTTGAGGTATTGAGACGGTTGGGTGGCCGCGAACTGGCCGCCATGGCGGGCGCCATCTTGGCTGCACGCCTGCAGAATGTACCGGTGTTGATTGATGGCTATGTGGCAACGGCGACGGCCTGCGTGCTCCACGCCATGCGGTCTGACGCGCTCGACCATTGCGTTGCCGCCCACTGTTCGGCCGAACCCGCACACCGCAACTTGCTCAAAAAAATAGGCAAGGAACCGCTCCTGGATCTCGGCATGCGGTTGGGTGAGGCATCGGGTGCAGCACTTGCCGCAGGTCTCGTCAAGGCAGCTGTAAATCTGCACACTGACATGGCGACCTTCGGTAGCGCTGGAGTGACGAATAAAGACACCGAATAGCGCTGCAAACGTCATCGATTTGTTCGAATGAATTGTTCACTCAACTCTTGATCCACGCCTCGATCAGTTCTTTCCAGAGGTAGGCGTCAGCACGGGTCTCAAAGCCCACGAGCGTGAGCGGCCTTGAGCCGTGGATGAACAGCTTCAGCACCGGGTAGGGGCCATCCTCACTATCACGCATGGCGACTTCCACGCCGCGGAAACGGTCCGCTGCGATTTCCGAGCGCTTGGAAATAAACGGCCAGCGCATGGTTTGAACTGCAACCCGCTGGGCGTTCTGAAACACCAGTTGTCGCACACCGGAAATGGACACAAACACGATCATGCCGCCGATCAATACTGGAAAGACGATCGCGGCAATGGCTATCAATGTGGTGAAGGAAAACGTACTCCAGTCATTGTGCATGACATAGGGAATTGGAATGAGAAACATGGCGAGCCCAATCACACCGCAGAACACCCGCACCCAATGCGGCATGTGCTCCTTGTAGACAATTCCTTCCGCCGCAACCGCCAATGCCATGCAACAACCAAACTAACGCGACGTGAGCATTTCAACTCGCTCACAATTTTTCATGAATCGGTCTGTAAGGTGATAGAAGAAATCGCCATGGCCAACAACGGCAATTTTCCTTTCCGGCCTCGCCGCGATCATGGCACGAAATTGCGTGACGCGGGCAAGCAGTGATTCCAGTGGTTCGCATGGAATGCCGTGTTCATTGAGGGGGCCACCCCGGTGCCACCACTCGCCGTCGAGATGGCTGAAATCAAGATCGGGAAATTCTGCCGCAAGCAACGGCGCGGGCCTTCCCATGTTGCAGCTCCAGTTGGCCCACTCACTGTGGGTGTGGTCGACAATCATCGGCGCACGCGCGCCAAAGATTCCCTTGGCCGTTTGAATGGCGCGGGTGAGTGGCGAGGTCAAAACAATGTCGTAGTGATCAAGCGCAAAGGCCGCTTTGGCCTGGGCCACTTGCTGGTGGCCAAGATCCGACAGGGGGGCATCGAATATCAGGGGATCGCGACCCGTCGTATCATGCAACGCGTTGAACGTGGATTGGCCATGACGGATAAGATGAACGATTTGGGTCATTGTGACTCTAGGAGATTTATGGCTACTCGGAACGCTGCACCCTATACGCAATAGGAGCACATAAGGCAAAATTATAACGATCCTCCCCTCCCGTAAGTCGTCCTTGCATGCCATCCCAATTCTACTAATCTCAGCAGCAAAACCACTCCGGTCAACGGGGGCTCGCATGGGAGGTGCCTTGAAACGACTCTTATACCTCAGTGGTTGCATCGACACGCTGTCTGATTTTGTTGGACGGCACGTACGCTGGCTCATTCTGGCAGCGGTCGTGGTCAGTGCCGTAAATGCCATCATCCGAAAGACTTTTGACACGAGTTCCAACGCCTGGCTTGAATTGCAGGCCTATCTCTTTGGAGCCGTGTTCATGTTTGCCGCAGCCTATGTGCTGCAAAGAAACGGCCATGTACGCATCGATGCGGTGTCCAGTCACTTCACCAAGCGGGCACGCGACTGGATTGACTTGTTTGGCCACATATTCTTCCTGTTGCCCCTGTGCGTGCTGATGGTGTGGATTGGCATTCCGTATTTTTGGGAGGCATTGCGTGATGGCGAAGTGTCAAGCAATGCGGGCGGCTTGCTGGTATGGCCCATGAAATTCTTTGTGGCCGGTGGATTTTCATTACTGCTGGCCCAGGCAATATCTGAAATCATAAAGCGAATTGCCGTGCTGCGGGGCCTGCGCGATGATTGAGTTGATAGCCCATAACCTGGCTCCGATCATGTTTGCATCGTTGGTGCTCTTCCTGCTGTTGGGTTACCCCGTGGCGTTTTCGCTCGCCGCCAATGGCCTGATGTTCTTTGTACTGGCCGTAGAGCTTGCGCCCTATTCACAATCCATCACGCTCGACTGGCCTCTGCTTGGCCTGACCGCCGGCCGAATTCTCGACATCATGCGCAATGACACACTCCTGGCCATTCCGTTTTTTACCTTGATGGGGATTGTGCTGGAAAAATCTGGCATGGCGGAAGACTTACTTGATACGGCAGGGCAGCTCTTTGGCCCCATCCGGGGAGGGCTTGCCTATTCGGTGATCCTGGTGGGCGCATTGTTGGCCGCCACCACTGGCGTTGTGGCGGCCTCGGTCATCGCCATGGGCCTGATCTCCATGCCCATCATGCTGCGCTATGGCTATGACCGGTCGTTGGCCGCCGGTGTCATTACCGCCTCAGGCACACTTGCCCAAATCATTCCGCCATCCCTCGTGCTGATCGTGCTGGCGGACCAGCTCGGGGTTTCTGTGGGACCAATGTATGCTGGTGCAATTCTACCCGGCCTCATGCTGGTGACACTGTTTTGCCTCTATATTTTTGCGGTGAGCATTTTTCAGCCCGCCCGCGTACCAGCCTTGCCCATTGCAGCCCGCACACTCGGCAGCGGCGTTACCTCGTTGCTTGTCGTGTTCGCCATCAGCCTGGGTCTTGGAATCCTCACCTGGTATGTCCTCAAGCCAAATATTTCGCAGGGAGCAGGGATCTGGGGTGCAGCGTTGGCTGCGGCGGTCGCCTATGCCATGGCGGTTATCGACCAGCGCTTTAAATTGCACCAGCTTTCACGACTTGCCCAACAGGTGATCATTGTACTAATCCCGCCGCTGGCACTGATATTCCTGGTATTGGGAACAATCTTCCTCGGCGTTGCCACGGCCACCGAAGGTGGTGCCATGGGGGCCGCCGGTTCATTGTTGCTGGCGTGGTTCAAGGGCCGCCTGCCCTACAAGACCCTGAGCGACGCCCTCGATGGCACGACACGCCTTGCCTGTTTCGTGATGTTCATTCTGATTGGCTCACGTGTGTTCTCGCTCACATTCTACGGCGTCAATGGCCATGTCTGGGTTGAAAACCTGATGACTGGCCTTCCTGGCGGGGAATGGGGTTTCCTCTTTGCCGTCAACCTGCTGGTATTTGTGCTGGGATGCTTCATCGACTTCTTCGAAATTGCCTTCATCGTCATCCCGCTTCTCGCCCCCGTGGCGCAAAAGCTTGGCATAGACCTCGTTTGGTTCGGCATCATCATTGGCATGAACATGCAAACCAGTTTTCTCACCCCGCCTTTTGGCTTTGCTCTTTTCTATATGCGGTCGGTGGCACCAAACGGGCCCTGGGTGGACAAGTCCACGGGCAAGACCCTGGCTGGTGTCACCACGACGCAAATCTATCGTGGTGGCGTGGCGTTCATCATCCTGCAGTTGATCATGGTAGCCGTGGTCGTGGCCTTTCCATGGCTCTCAATAGGCGAGGGCGAAAAGAAGATTGATACGGACAAGATCGAAATCATCATGCCATCGCTGGATTAGGTCCAGCCCGTTCGTCATGCCGGACAGACGGACGGGCCGGAAATCGCTAAAGCATTTTCTTCTGCTGCTGGCCCATCATGAATCGGTCGAAGGTGAATTCAGAAACCTGGAACCAGAGGTACTGATCCGCGCGGAACGCCATGATTGCATCATGCACTTTTTTGAAGGCCGGATTGGTGGCTCCGATCTCGGCGTAGGTTTCCTTGGCCGCGTTGAAACAGGCTTCCATCACATCCTGCGGGAACGGCCGGAGCTGGGCTCCCAATCCCACCAGTTTTTTCAACGCTTCCGGATTGCGCGCATCATACTTTGCCTGCATGTCGACATTGGCGGCAGCACAGGCGGTTTTGACGATGGACTGGTAGACTGGCGGAAGTTCAGCCCATTTTGCCGTGTTCACCATGGTATGCAACATGGCGCCACCTTCCCACCAACCGGGATAGTAGTAAAATGGTGCTACCTTGTAGAAGCCGAGCTTTTCATCATCGTAGGGGCCAACCCATTCGGCCGCGTCGATCACGCCCTTTTCCAGGTTTTCATAAATTTGTGCGCCGGGTAGCTGTTGGGGCACGACGCCAAGCTTTGAAATGACTTTGCCGCCGAAACCGCCGATGCGCATTTTTACGCCGGTCAAATCGGCAACAGACTTGATTTCCTTGCGGAACCAGCCGCCCATTTGGGCACCCGTATTGCCACACGGGAACGCCACGAGATTATGCCCGGCATAAAACTCGTTCATGAGCTCCATGCCGCCGCCATAATACATCCAGGCGTTTTGCTGACGCGAGTTCAGGCCAAAAGGCACAGCGGTGGCAAATGCGTAAGTTGGGTCCTTGCCCCAGTAATAGTAGGAGGCCGTGTGGCACATCTCCACATTGCCTTTGCCAACCTCGTTGGCAGCCTCCAGAGCGGGTACAATTTCACCGCCAGGAAATACCTGGATCTGGAACTTGCCGTCCGTCGCTTCGTTCACAAACTTGGCGAAAATTTCAGCTGCGCCATAGATCGTATCAAGGCTTTTCGGAAAGCTTGAGGTAAGACGCCACTTGAGTTCTGGCATGCCCTGGGCAATGGCTGGTGCAGCAAGGGCTGGCACGGCAGCTGCGGCAATTCCGGCTTTCCTGATAAATCCACGACGATCCATAAGCTTCTCCCGTTTTGTTGTATTTTTAGCTTTGGAGAAGCCTAGTCCAAGAAATTGCTTTCTGCAATTAAAGGCTCAGATTTTCAGGCCATGCCAGGCGGTAAAGCCTGCGGCCACAAAAAATGCGAAACCAACAGCACGGCCAATCCACATGGTGGCAGTTGGATTGGCGATAAGCATGTCGCGACTTTTTCCGGCAGCAAACGCCAGGCTGCCATAGATACTGAATTGCATCAGGGCAGTGAGCAGGCCCATGACCAAAGCCTGGCTCCAGATCGGACCATAGGCAGGCTTTATGAACTGCGGATAGACGGCAATGGTGAAGAGATAGGCTTTGGGATTGAGCACGCAAGTGATAACCCCTTGCCGAAATGCCACCCAGAGCGATCGGTTGCTCACGACGCCAACACCAGCAACCGTGATGGAACTGCGCATCAGCGTGTAACCGATCCACGCCATGTAAGCGGCACCTGCCACCAGCATGATGGTGAACAGGGAAGGGGCAAGCTTCAGTATGACACCCACGCCGACCGCACCGAAAATCGTGTGGAATACGCCTCCCAGTACGAGCCCTGCCACTGCCACAAAGCCGAGCTTGCGGCCTCCCGTCAGTGAGTTGGCCAACACATAAAGCGAGTCCATGCCCGGTATAACGACAATGCCGAACAGGAGGACAGTGAACACCCAGATGTTTTCAGTATAGGTCATGGTGCGTGTCTAAGCCGGGAAACTGTCAGGACGTGTCAGCAGTGTCAATGAAACGGGGAAGGCTCGCCGGAATGACGACGTGAAGTTATCTCACGCCGTTTGCAGGTTCCGGCTTTTGGCATATTCGCTGAAAGAAATCAGGCGCCGCGATGTTTCATCCCACAGGGCAAGGCGTGCCGCCATCAGCCCTTCAAGCAGGGTAAGCTTTGGCGAGACGTTCTGCAGTTCGACGTTGCCATCAAGGCACTCACGCAGGCGGTAGTTCGGAATTTTGCTGCACAGGTGGTGAATGTGGTGAATGCCGATGTTGCAGGTGAACCAGTTCATGATCTTCGGCATCACCAGGTAGGAACTGCCCTTAAGGGCGGCAATTTTCATGTCCCACTCGTCAGCACCTTCCCAGTGGGCTTCCTCAAACTGGTGTTGAACAAAAAACAGCCAGCCGCCAATCCATGTGGCCACCAGGTATATCGGCAACAGGACTGTAAGTGCCACCTGCCATCCGGCAAAAT
>JANMKJ010000302.1:0-9212 GCA_031371945.1 Rhodobiaceae bacterium | reverse complement strand
TTCCGCATCAGCACGCTCACGGGCTTCCTTGGTGAATTTGGTATCCTTGATTCGTTGCTCAAGTTCGCCAACTTCATCACGCTCTTCACCGTCGCCAAGTTCCTTCTGAATGGCCTTCATCTGCTCATTCAGATAGTATTCGCGCTGGGTCTTTTCCATCTGGCGCTTGACGCGGGACCGAATGCGCTTCTCAACCTGGAGAACGGAAATCTCGCCTTCCATGAGGGCAAAAGCCTTTTCAAGCCGTTCCTGCACAGATTGCATTTCAAGGATTTCCTGCTTCTCGGCAATCTTGATGGCAAGATGGGCAGCAATGGTATCCGAGAGCTTGGCATAATCAGTGATCTGGCCAAGGGTTGCCAGAATCTCCTGCGGCACCTTCTTGTTCAGTTTAACATAGCTCTCGAACTGGGAAATCGCCGTACGGGCAAGCGCTTCCGTTTCCGCCTCATTGGTGTTGAGGCTGGGCAAGAGTTTGACTTCTGCTTCAAAGTAATTGGCGTGGTCGGTGAAGCGTTCCACCTTGGCGCGCTCGGTGCCTTCGACGAGCACCTTCACGGTGCCATCTGGCAGCTTCAAAAGCTGCAATACCTGGGCAAGGGTGCCGACGTCGTAGATGGCATCGATTGATGGATCATCATCTGCCGGGTTCTTCTGGGCGACGAGCAGGATGCGCTTGTCTTCGCGCATCACTTCTTCAAGTGCCTTGATGGACTTTTCACGACCAACGAACAACGGCACGATCATGTGCGGAAAAACCACGATGTCGCGCAGTGGCAAAACTGGCAGCGTTTCCGTTACGGTTTCGGTGGCTGTGGTCTTGGTAACTTTACTCGTCATTTTTATTCCTTTCGCGGGTTAGGCCGCTTATTTCGACCGTTCCCGAATCTGGGCCACGGACTACTTTCACGCCTGGGATTCAGGGCTAACTCGCATTACTTCCCCGAACCTGAACTGTAGAAATGGAGGTTCGGATTTACAATTTCAATGGTTAAGCAGAAACAGGCGCCATTTTGGCGTTGCCCTGCTTGTCGCGGTCGGCATAGATCAAAAGCGGCTTGGCATCGCCGTCCACGACTTCCTTTGAAATTACCACCTCTTCCACACCATCCATAGTGGGAAGATCAAACATGGTATCCAGCAAAATCAGTTCCATGATGGAGCGCAGGCCCCGGGCGCCGGTTTTGCGCTCAATGGCGCGCTTGGCGATGGAGCGCAGTGCTTCCTCCGGGAACGTGAGCTTGACACCCTCCATTTCGAACAGGCGCTGGTACTGCTTAATCAAGGCGTTCTTGGGTGCGGTAAGGATCTGGATCAGGGCTGCCTCATCCAAATCTTCCAATGTGGCAATAACGGGCAAACGACCGACAAATTCCGGGATGAGACCAAAGCGCAGCAAATCTTCAGGTTCCAGATCGCGCAGCATGGCGCCAGTACGGCGGTCGTCGACGGATTTGACTTCAGCACCAAAACCGATGCCGGAGCCCTTGCCGCGCTGATTGATGATCTTTTCAAGGCCCGCAAATGCGCCGCCACAGATGAACAGAATGTTGGTGGTGTCTACCTGCAGGAATTCCTGCTGGGGATGCTTCCTGCCACCCTGGGGTGGAACCGAAGCCACAGTGCCTTCCATGATCTTCAACAGTGCCTGCTGAACACCCTCGCCTGACACGTCCCGGGTGATTGAGGGATTGTCAGATTTACGCGAAATCTTGTCCACTTCGTCGATATAAACGATCCCGCGCTGGGCCCGCTCAACGTTGTAATCTGCTGACTGCAGCAGCTTGAGAATGATGTTCTCGACGTCTTCACCTACATAACCTGCTTCGGTCAGGGTTGTTGCGTCAGACATTGTAAACGGCACATCAAGGATACGGGCCAGGGTTTGGGCAAGCAAGGTCTTGCCGGAGCCGGTTGGGCCCACCAGCAAAATGTTGGACTTGGCCAATTCAACGTCGTTGTTTTTCTGGGCGTGATTGAGGCGCTTGTAATGGTTGTGCACCGCTACAGCCAAGACCTTCTTGGCATAGACCTGATCGATGACGTAATCGTCCAGCACCTTGCGAATTTCCTGGGGAGATGGAACGCCATCCTTTGACTTCACAAGTGACGACTTGTTCTCTTCGCGAATAATATCCATGCAGAGTTCAACGCACTCGTCACAGATGAATACAGTTGGGCCGGCGATAAGCTTACGGACTTCGTGCTGGCTCTTTCCGCAGAAGGAGCAATACAGGGTATTTTTGTTGTCGCCCGTGCTTGCCTTACTCATAGCGTCTCCTTGAACAATGCACTTGGAACTATACGCGCCAAGTCTTTAATGAGATATCACTCAACTGTCACAAACAAGGCGAACTTAGCCCAAATCACTCGACTCATTCCAGCATGCGCTGAGAGAGTTAATCAAGCATTGATTTTGCGGCCAACTGAACGCCTACCAACTCGAAAAACTCACTCTAACTACTTGGAATCGCTCACTTCCGCCCGCTTATCCAATACCTTGTCAATCAGGCCAAAGTCTTTCGCTTGATCTGCAGTCATGAAATTATCACGTTCGAGGGCTTCCTCGACAGCTTTTATGTCACGGCCGGTATGCTTCACATAAATCTCATTCAAGCGTTTTTTGAGGCTTTCGACCTCCTTGGCGTGGATGAGAATATCGGTCACTTGCCCCTGGTATCCACCCGATGGCTGATGCACCATCACGCGGGCGTTGGGCAAGGCAAAACGCATGTCCTTGTCGCCCGCAGCAAGCAGCAATGAACCCATGGAGGCGGCTTGCCCCATGACGATGGTGGAAATCTTTGGGCGGATGAACTGCATGGTATCATAGATGGCCAAACCGGATGAAACCACACCGCCGGGGGAATTGATGTAGATGGCTATTTCCTTCTTTGGATTATCAGCTTCGAGAAACAGCAGCTGCATGCAGATCGACACCGATACACTGTCGTCAATCGGACCATTGATGAAAATGATACGTTCACGCAACAGGCGAGATGGCAAATCATAGGTGCGCTCGCCACGAGCTTCCTGCTGGATGACCGACGGCCAGAAGGAGCTTGTTGTCAGATAATCGACGGGGTCGCGCATATGGAATTCCTTAAATGAATCAGATTATGACCTATAGATAGGTGACGTGACCTGCTTCGGGAAGCCCCCATCTTCAAAACGAAAAAAGGGGTGGATATTAACCACCCCTGATTTGCACTGTGGGAAACAGGGGTCAATCTTCCTTTTTGGCTTTCTTGGCAGCCTTCTTCTTGGCGGGCTTGGCTTCAGCAGCGCCTTCTTCATCATCGTCCTGGACCATGGCCTGCAGGGCCTCGCGGGTTACCGTCTTGTCGGTGACCTTGGCTTTCGACACGAGGAAATCAACGACCTTCTGCTCGAACACGGGACCACGCAGTTCAATCAGCGCGTTGGGGTTCTTGCGGTAATGCTCAAATACCTGCTTTTCCTGACCTGGGAATTGGCGGGCACGGGCCATCAGGGACTGTTGCAGTTCCTGCTCGTTGACCTGAATGCCTTCCTTTTCGCCCAATGTACCGAGCACGAGGCCAAGTCGCACGCGGCGCTCGGCTATGGTGCGATATTCCTTGCGGGCTTCCTCTTCGGTCGTGCCCTCGTCAGCGAAGCTTTTGCCGGCCTTTTGCATTTCCTGGGAAAGTGCATTCCAGATACCGCCAAATTCGGCTTCAACCAATCGCTCCGGCAGCTCAAAGCTGTACAGGCCATCCAGCGCATCAAGCACGTCACGCTTCAATTTCATTGACGTCATCGAATCGAATTCGCCAGCGATGCGGCCGCGAATCATGTCTTTCAACTTGCCCAGATCCTCAAAGCCAATCTTCTTGGCAAACTCATCGTCGACAGTACCGGCCTTGGGTGCTTCCACGCCCACAACCTTCACCGCGAATTCAGCGGGCTTGCCTGCAAGCTCCTTCACGCCATAGGTCTCCGGAAACGAGACTTTTACGGTGAGCTCATCACCCGCCTTGGAGCCAATCAACTGGTCTTCAAAACCTGGAATGAATTGGCCGGAACCAATTTCCAAAGGAACGTCTTCTGCTGTGCCGCCATCGAACACCTTGCCGTCTATCTTGCCTACAAACCCGATCGTGACCTTGTCGCCCGTTGCAGCTTTGCCTTCCTTGGCATCCCAGGACTTGTACTGGGTTGTCAGGCGTTCAAGTGCCTCATCTACCTGGGCATCGGCCACCTCAACCACATGGCGGGTGAGTTCGACGTTTGAAACATCCTGCAATTCAAAAGTCGGGATGACTTCGAATGCGAGCGAGAATGAGAGATCGCCCGTGCCTTCCATGATGGCGTTCACTTCTTTTTCTTCTTCAGGAAGCTTCACCTCTGGCTGGTAGGCCGGCTTTAAATTATTGTCGCTGAGAACCTTCTTGCTTTGGTCGTCGATGGTCTTCTGCACCACTTCCGCCATAAGCGACTTGCCGTACATGCGCTTGAGATGCGGAACGGGTACCTTGCCGGGGCGGAAACCCTTGATGTTGGCGCGACCAGCCATTTCAACCAGCTTGGAGTCCAGCTCCTTGCCAAGTTCGGCGGCGTTCACAACAACTTTGAATTCACGCTTGAGCCCGTTGCTCACTGTTTCTGTAACTTGCATTGTTTCGCTCTCGACTTTCGCATTAAACCAAATTTACATCGCGCATTGGTGCGGGCGGAGGGACTTGAACCCCCACGGGTTTCCCCACAGGAACCTAAATCCTGCGTGTCTGCCAATTTCACCACGTCCGCGCAATACAACGCCCGGCCCGAGACCCGAACCAGCTTTCCGGCGCGGTCTATAGCAGAGGGGTTTGGCGGATGCTAGGGAAGAAAATTGGCGGAAATATTACCTTTGCCGGGCCTGTCCGAGCGTTGAGAGTGCCACTCCGGCTGCCACCACACCCGTTCCCAGCCAAACGCTCCAGGGGTAGGATTCGCCGAAGTAACCCACTCCCACAACAACGCCAACGGCCGCTGCCACGTAGCCGATCTGGCTGAGATAGGTTGGTCCGCCAATTTGCTGCAAGCGGAAAAACATCAGGAACATGACGGTTGAAACGGCCAACTGAAGTATGATGAGGTTTGGGATGGTGGCCAACGGAGAAAAATCAAGGGAACCGGTTTGGCCAATGAGAAGCAAAAGCAGAAATGGCACGGCTGCAAGGTTGGTGAGTGCCGCAAGGCTGCGGGGACTGGCCCCTTCCGGCCAAGCCACCGTGCGATAGACATTTCCGATCCCCAGAAAAACCGGGATGAGCAGCGCTACGACAATCCAGAGATCGTTGGCAGCACCCACATTCGACGTTTTAGAAACAATGATGATGAGCGCTCCCGCAAGTCCCATGGCGATACCTGCAATGCCCAAGTTGCTGGGCGGTCGCACCCGCAAAATGATTGAGAGGAGTGCCGTCACCACGGGAGAAAGGGCAAACATGATGGCGGCCAGGCCACTGCCCAATTTCGGAATGACGAGATAGGTCAGAAAATTTGGTACCACATAGGATATGAGGCCAGAGATAACGGCGAACTTCAGAGGTATCGCGATGCCGCCGTTTCGAGCCTCGGTGATGTATGTGATAACCAGAAGCATCAGTCCCGCGCCACCAGATATCAACGCTGCCCACAGCGCCGGGTTAACCCCGTGCGCCATTGCAATCTTACCTAACGGAAAGTTGAGGCCAAGGGCAGCACCCGTCCCTACGAGCAAGAGCAAGGGCCGGTTCATTTTGGCGTCGTATTCCCGGAGGGCTGTGGGAGAAACTCGACAAGTGCATCGGCCGTCAACCCACCTGCCCCATGACGGACAGCGGCATCGCCATGGAGCCAAACGGCTGCACAGGCTGCTTCGAAGGCCGGCATGCCTTGCGCCAGCAGACCGGTAACGAGACCGGCGAGCACGTCGCCTGAGCCTGCAGTCGCCAGGCTCGGCGGGGCATTGGAATTGATGACGGCGCGACCGTCCGGGCTGGCTACGACCGTGTCTGCGCCTTTGAGAATGATGGTTGCACCTGAGAGGCTCGCCGCTGCTAACGCACGTTCGTGCTTGGAATTTTCGGGTGTTGATTCATTGTTGAAAAGGCGGATGAATTCGCCCTCATGAGGTGTTATCACTACCGGTCGCGATGGATTTTCTCGTATTAGTTCAAAGAGTTCAGCTGGATTTTGCTGGAACGAGGTTAATGCATCAGCATCCAGGACAGTTGCCGCTGCTCTGCCGAGTACCGCTCGGACCCGGGCTCTGGTCTCACCAGAGATGCCGGCTGCGGGGCCAATGCAGACAGCATTGCGCCGGGGATCGTTCAGCAATATCGAAAGCGCCATCGGATTGGCAATCGGTGCAAGCATGATGCCTGTCAAATGCGTGGCGTGAACAAGCAAGGCGTCCTCATCACCCGCAATGGTGACCAGACCTGCGCCACCGTGCAACGCTGCAGTTGCTGCGAGTCGCGCGGCCCCGGTGCGAAATTTTGGTCCTGAAATCACCACTGCGTGACCCTTGTTGTACTTGTGGGCATTACCTGGAAACGACGGAAGAACTGGTCGGGAATTTTCCCAAAGCCGCGGCCTAATTTCTGCGAGGACTGTATCGGGAATACCAATGTCGGCGACGACCAGGTCGCCACAAAGCGTGCGGCCAGGCATCAGGAGATGGGCGGGCTTCTTGCGAAAGAAAGTAATCGTTACATCCGCCTTGACTGAGGCACCGCGCGGGCGACCCGTATTTCCGTCAATACCAGATGGCACATCAATTGACACAACGGGTACACCTGCATTGTTGATTTCGTCCGCGAGCGCTGCCGGAAAGTCCCGGTTGAGACCTGCGCCGTAGAGTGCATCAATGATGAGATCAGCATCACCCACGGCATGGGATATTTCCACAGGCCAACCCCACTGTTTGAGATAGACCGCTGCCGCTCTTCCATCCCTGCCGTTATTTCCAGGGCCACAAAGCACCGCCGTTTTTCGCGCACCAAAGCGCCGGACTATTTCTTCGGCAACCGCGCGGCCGGCACTATCGATCAATTTTTCAAGTGTAGTACCCGCACCGATAGCCAATTCATCGGCCCGGTACATTTGCCGGGGACTAAGGAGTTCAGTGGTCACTGCCGTGTTCTACCGGCTGACCTTGGGGCTGGCCTATTTCCTTCAGCATTTTGGTGAACCATTTTGAGGTGGGGTCGAATGCCTTGCCGCCCTTGATGCGGGGAAACTCGATAGTGCGGAGCGCGTCTTTCTTGCCTTCATCGTGACCCACTACGCCGCTTTCACCTTTGAGACCACTTTTAACCGCGTGCTTGACCATGGATTTGATCAAGGCCAAATCCTGCTTGTTGGCGGCTGCTGACCTCGCGAAATATCCTGATTTTTGCACCAGCACTTTTTCGGCACCCAGCATTTTAGCAAAACGCTTGGCGAACCATTCACCGGGGTTGATTTTGTCAATTTTGACGTGACCAAAGGCATCGCGTTCTGGTTCTTCGCCACGGGCACGCATTTCAGCCACGATATCGTTCACGCCTGCCCCTTCTGACAAAAAGATGGTGACACAATCATACTTGTCCATCGAGGCCTTTATGCGAGTGGCCTCTGCCTCAAGATCTATGGTGAGCTCAGGAACGTAAACTGCGTCAATTTCCTTGTGGTCAATTCTCAAGTTGAAATCGGGGATGAATTTCTGCGCCTTGAGACGCTTGCGATAGGCCTCAGCCGTGGCAGCCGTAAGCCACCCACAATTGCGGCCCATCACTTCGTGGATCAGCAGCATGCGGGGACTGGTGCTCTGCTCATTGATGACGTTTTCAAAGAAAATGGCGCCTTGCTCTGCTGCCGTAAGCGCGCCAAGTGTTTGCTTGATCGGGATCACATCATTGTCGATGGTCTTTGGCAGGCCTACGACTGTTAGTTGATAGTCGTGCTTGGCAAGGTAAGCCGCAAGGTCTGCAGCAGTGGTGTTGGTGTCATCGCCGCCGATGGTGTGCAATATGGTAATGCCATCTTTCACAAGCTGGTCGGCCGCCACTTTCAACGGATCCTCGCCTTCCTGCACGAGTCCACGCTTCACACAGTCCTTAACGTTGGTCAGCTTGACGCGGCTATTGCCAATGGGTGAGCCACCATGGGTGAGCAACACGTGGGCTTTCTTGCGCGCCGCAGGGGTAACCTTGATTGACACACCCTTGAGCAGGCCAGCATAGCCCGAGCGATAGCCAATGATTTCGGCCTTCGGCGCAAGCCTTGTATATTCCATGATCAAACCGCCAACGGCTGCCGAAAGGCAAGGGGCCAACCCGCCTGCGGTGAGCATGGCGATTTTTTGCTTGGGCATGAAAGCGTCTCCAATGGCTGAGAATCCGTGCTCTTTCCTACAAGACAAAATGCCGTAATGCCAGTTCGCTGTTGGACTATAGTGCTCTCACCAGAATCACAGGATCCCAGCCATGAAAACTCCAACAAATGAGGCCGTACAGTTACTCGCCCAGCGCCTGCTTGATATGGGTTTCGAAGACATGACGCCGCGGGAACAAAAGGTTATCGAACGGGTCGCCAAGCGCGTCGCCATCTCACGTGATGTAGGTGCTGAACATGACAAGGGACTGACGCTCGGTGACAGGCTGGCCGACCGAGTTGCAAGCTTTGGTGGCTCGTGGACTTTTCTGATTGCCTTTGGCATATTTATCGCAATCTGGATTGCCATTAACGCCGCTATGCTGATTGAGGCGTTCGACCCCTACCCCTACATCCTGCTCAACCTCTTCATGTCGATGCTGGCGTCCATCCAGGCGCCCATTATCATGATGTCGCAAAACCGGCAGGCCAAAAAGGACCGCATCGAGGCGGCCCACGATTACGAGGTGAACCTCAAAGCCGAAGTGGAAATCATGGCACTGCATGAGAAACTCGATGAGATACGGGCAAAAGACCTGGCGGAGCTCTTGAAGCACCTACAAAAATCGCCTAAAAAATGACCAGAGAGTCTAATTTTTAAGCAAATCAATTTCTCTTCAGTTTGCAAACTCAGCTAACTCCTTGATATCATTTAGGGTGTGAACTGGCATAAGTCGTGCAATCCATAATGGACGTTAACACAAGGCTCAAACATTCATGAAAAAAATCGAAGCGATCATCAAGCCGTTCAAGCTTGATGAAGTGAAGGAGGCTCTGCAGGAAGTTGGCCTTTTGGGCATTACCGT
>JANMKJ010000278.1:0-15694 GCA_031371945.1 Rhodobiaceae bacterium | reverse complement strand
GACTTCAAGATCGCGCACAAATACGTGCCGCAGTCCAGCTTTGGCATTGGCCAGGCCCTTGGCAAGTTTACTCATTCATTCACCTCGGTAATATCGGGCGTTTGCCAAACCAGATGCTGTCCGCCATCCAGCACAATCATTTGGCCCGTAAGCGCTGGCTGGGAGAGTATGAATTTAACTGCTGCAGATATTTCCGCTGGCGACGTGCCACGCCCTAGAAGCGTCAACCGGCTCTGTTTGGCAAAGTCTTCTTCATCCATGCGGATGTTCGGCAGTGCAGGACCAGGGCCAATGGCATTCACCCTGATGCGCGGGGCAAGTGCCTGCGCCAGGGTGCGGGTCACTGTCCAGAGGGCAGCTTTTGAAGCCGTGTAAGAAAAGAACCTGGGGTTCAATTTCCACACCCGCTGGTCAATGATGTTGATGATGTTGCCATGAGCCTTGTCAGGCAGTTGCCGTGCAAACGCCTGCGCCAGCATGACAGGTGCGCGAAGGTTGGTATCCTGGTGCTGGGCCCAGCTGTGCGTCGTGATCGACCCTACTTCGTCGGGCTCGAAAATTGATGCGTTGTTGATGAGCCCGGTGAGCCCGCCCAATCCCGCCGCCGCCTCGGCGATGAGTCGTTCCGGCGTCTCGGGTAACGAGAGGTCACCTTGCACGATAACTGCCCGCCGCCCCATGTCGGTGATGAGCTTGGCAACCTCGCGCGCCTCCACAATGGAATGGTTGCAATGTACCGCAATATCGTGGCCGATGCCTGCCAGCTCAAGCGCCAGCTGGCGGCCAATGCGCTTGGCAGAACCTGTTATGAGGACGGAACCCTTGCTCATTTTTTCTTCTTTTTGGGCATGAGGATGACATAGTGCTTGCGCACTTTTTCAACCGTTTCCCAGGTACCCTTGAAGCCCGCCGGAATGATGAAACCATCACCCTTGTTCAATGTCCATTTTTTTCCCGTTTCACTTTCCAGAACGACCTTGCCTTCAATGAGGTGGCAGAACTCCCACTCCACGTAATTGCAGGGAACCTTTCCTGGCGAGCATTCCCAAATGCCGGTAAATAGCCTTCCATCTTCGCTCACGTCGTGGTTCCAGGTCTTTGTCTTGTATTCGCCCTTCAGCAGCGTTTTGGGGTCTGCTGCACCCAACTCAACTTTCGGCGCAGTCTTGCCCGTGGTTTTCATGACGATGATGTCAGCCATTTAGGTCTCCCTTTAGTCGTTCCAGAAGGTCAGCTTTGGCAGGTTTGAAATCCGACGCAACCCAGTGCTGTTCCAGGTCCTTGAGACGGATGCCCAAGTCAGGACCTGGCGTAAAACCCAGGTCGAGGAGGTCGCGACCCGAAACAGGAAACGTTGGCATCGTCCAGCGGCTAGGCAGTGACAGCATGCGCTTCCACGCGCCGTCAGTAAGGGGTGCCCGGGATTTGGCCCTGGCCACCAGCACACTATCGCGCCACGCCTGCAGACCCATTCCGTACAAGATCCGGCGCTGTTCACTTAACCGTAGTGTTGGCGAAGGGGCGCCATGTTGCAACAGGTCATCTATCCGCTTGGCTTGCGCATTCGAAAGTCGCCACGCTTCACGCAGTCCTTGTGGATCTTTGCTCAGAACGTACCCACGCAGGATAGCGTCCTGTGGCAGCCGGGAAAGTGTGCGAAAATCATCAGTGTGTGCCACCACATTTTGTAAGACGCCATTCTTGGCCATAAGCCTGAGCACCGAGACCGCATTTTCCCCTTGCAACAGCTTGAACATTTCCCGCGCAATGCGTTCAGCAGAAAGGGTCCGCAGGTTCTTCTTCGATTTGATACACGCCGCGAGACCCGCTTTGTCAGGTTTCAACTGCTTGAAGACACTCAGAAACCTGAAGTAGCGCAGGATGCGCAAATAGTCCTCTTTGATGCGAACCGAAGGCGTGCCTACAAAGGTGATTCGACTTCGTAAAATATCTTCATAACCATTTGTATAGTCATAGATTTTTCCGGCGGCGTCACAGTAGAGGGCATTCATCGTGAAGTCCCGGCGCAGGGCGTCCTCGCGCCAGTCATCGGTGAACTGCACGACGGCCCGCCTGCCGTCCGTCTCAATATCCTGGCGTAAAGTCGTTATTTCATAGGTGTTCTGGTGAATGGACACAGTCACCGTGCCATGGGCAATTCCGGTGGGATACACAGGATGCCCCGCGGTTCGGAAAGCCTTGACGATTTCCCGTGGCGCAAGAGTTGTCGCAAGGTCAATGTCACCTACTGCTACTCGTAAAAGCGTGTTGCGCAGCGCACCCCCCACCACGCGGGCTTCGCCACCAGCTGCTGCAACAATCCCAAATACGGATTGCAGGGTTGGCTCCTTCAGCCATTTTGCCGTGACCCGCTTCATGCATAGAGCCTGTCGTACAAGTTGCGGATCATTCCTGCCGTTGCACCCCAAATATAATGGTTTTCATAGGGCATTGCGTAGTAATAGCGCAGTTTTCCCTGCCATTCCCGCGAATGCTTCTCATGATTCTCGGGCGCCATCAAAAATTCCAGTGGCACCTCAAACACAATGGAAACTTCGTCCAATTGTGGCGTGATCACAAACCCCGGAGTTACCAGGGCAACGACGGGAACCACGTGATAAGATGTTACCGTCATGTAGGTGTCAAGAAAACCCAAGGGTTCCACAAAGCTCCGGGCCAGTCCGGTTTCCTCCTCAGCCTCGCGCAGGGCAGCATCCACCGCGTCTTCATCTCCCGCATCAATACGCCCCCCGGGGAAAGCCACCTGCCCCGCATGGGACGACAGATGGTCGGTACGCTGGGTGAGCAGCACCGTTGCACCCCCTTGCCGCAAGACAATTGGCACCAGAACAGCAGCCGGCTTTGGCACAACATCCGAAGGTATCATGGGTGCGGTATCATTCATGTCATCATCACCGCGTGCAGGTGATGCAGGAACAGCGTGCAGCAGGCCACGCAGTGCCCGCTCTCGAATATCAGGTTCGCTAAATCTCATTGGCACGCTGCATCGGGAAAAACTCGCCGCTCGACCAGACACCAAACCATTCGCCCTCAACCTTGCCCAGTGCCACCAGGTCATAAAACAAGGCCCGTGATACCAGCGCCTCGAGTCTTGCCCGCATAAGCACGTAAGGTTTCAGGCCATCAGTCCCAGTTTCAGTTTCAAACCGCAGTGGATGGGTTTTATCAACGGTAACGACGTCATCCACATTGGTTTCAAAGCGAATGACTTGCTCCTGTCCCGCCCCTTCTACTTCCATGCGAATGGCCAGGAATGGCGCGTCATCAACCCGGATACCGCATTTTTCCACCGGGGTTACAAGGTAGAATTTACCATCTTCGTCATGCCGCAGGACCGACGCAAACAGCTTGAACAGGGGTTTGCGGCCAATCGGGGAATTCATGTAAAACCAGGTACCGTCGCTGGCTATGCGCATGTCAATATCACCACAAAACGGCGGATTCCACAGGTGCACGGGCGGATGGGTTTTTCCCCCCGCGGTCGCCTCCTTTAACCCTTGCAATGGATTGTTTGCATCCCTGGCAATCGTCGTCATCATTGGCCTGTCCAAACGTGGTATGAGTCGTCTTTATTACGCCATTCTCCGTAACGAAGATGTCATTAACACATAAACAACCAACTCTGCCAAACTGGCCGAATAACTAACTGAAGTGAGACCCATGGCAAGTATCAAAGAAGCAAACAGGGAAGTTCTCAAGGAGCTGGAAACCACAGCCGAACGCCTCGAGAAAACCCGCTCCGAAATTGGCAAAATAATCTTTGGCCAGCAAGAGGTTGTCGAACTGGCACTCACCGCCATTCTGGCTGGCGGACATGCATTACTGGTGGGCGCCCCTGGCCTTGCCAAAACCAAATTGGCCACAACCCTTGGGCGCGTCCTGGGACTCGATGAAAAGAGGGTACAATTTACCCCCGATTTGATGCCAGCTGACATTCTGGGATCCGAAGTTCTCGATGAAACGGAAAAGGGCCGTCGCGAATTTCGTTTTGTCGCGGGCCCGGTTTTCTGCCAGTTGATGATGGCGGATGAAATCAACCGTGCCAGCCCGCGCACCCAGTCAGCCCTTTTGCAGGCAATGCAGGAACACCATGTAACGGTTGCCGGTGTTCGCCACGACTTGCCCAAACCTTTCCATGTGCTGGCGACACAGAATCCCATCGAGCAGGAGGGCACCTATCCCCTGCCCGAGGCCCAGCTTGATCGCTTCATGTTCGAAATAGACGTGCCCTACCCCTCGCTGGAAGCTGAGCGCCGCATGCTGTTTGCAACGACTGGCGGTGACGATGACAGTGCCGCCAAGGTGCTGTCTGTAGCCGAGCTGTTGGCGGCCCAAAGGTTGACCCGCCTCATTCCAGTAAGCGAGCAGGTCACCGACGCAATCCTGCGTGTTGTGCGTTCCGCCCGTCCCGGAGAAGACGCCAGCAAGGAAATCAACAGCAGCGTGGCTTGGGGTCCAAGTCCCAGGGCCAGCCAGGCCCTGATGCTGGGCATTCGCGCCCGCGCACTGTTGCAAGGCAGGTTGAGCCCGTCGATCGACGATGTGGCCGCGCTCATTGGCCCCGTCTTCAAGCATCGCATGGCCCTGAATTTCACGGCACGGGCTGAAGGCGAAACCATTGAAGACGTCATCGCGCGACAAAAAAACCTGTTGGCTTGATGAACACAAATTCCGCCCTGCACCTTAACGAACGTGCCGATGCCGCATCGCGCGCACTGCCGTCACTTCTGGTTGAAGCGGAGCGCATTGCGGCAACTGTCATACAAGGCATTCACGGGCGCAAGCGGGCAGGCCCCGGCGAAAGTTTCTGGCAATACAGGCCCTATGGCTTTGGTGATTCCACGGCCCGTATCGATTGGCGAAAATCCGCCCGCTCTGCCCACACGTTTATTCGGGAGAATGAATGGGAAGCGGCAAATACCTTGTGGCTGTGGGCGAGCCCTTCCACCTCCATGGATTTCAAGTCCCACCTGTCCAGCACTACCAAGCGCGATCGCGCCTATCTGGTTGCCCTTGCACTCGCATCTCTGGCTGTCAGGGCACAGGAGCGCGTGGGGTTGATGGCGAGTCCCCACCGGCCCGGCCACGCGCGCAGTGCCCTGGGGCCAATGGCAACATGGCTGTTACAGAATTTTGGCCCTGGCCTCCCGCAAACCCAGCAGCTGCAGAAATATTCAACTGCAGTTCTGATCAGTGACTTCTTCGATGAACCGGATGCTATTGAACTTGCCGTCCGGTCACTGGCCGAGCGCGGCGTATCGGGGCATATCGTGCAGGTTATTGACCCTGCAGAGGAGGCCCTACCCTATTTCGGACGGGTGGAGTTTCGCGGCATGGAAGGACCCACAAAGTTCCTCGTTGGAAAAACCGAAGATTTGCGCGAGGCCTATGGCGCAAGATTCAAACAGCAGCGCGAGGCGGTGCGAGCCATCGCAAACAGTGTGCAATGGAGCTTCACAATTCACCATACCGATCAATCCCCCGCTAAATTGTTGATGGCGCTGCACGGGCGCATTGGTGGGGCCAAATCACGTGCCTTTGATTTTACGGCGGCGTCATGATGGCTTTTCTGCAAGCCCTCACCTTTACGACGCCCGTTGCCTTGGCAGCCCTGCTCGTGTTGCCTCTCATTTGGTGGCTTTTGCGCTTTACGCCGCCCAAACCCCAATCCATCAAGTTTCCGCCCTTGAGATTGCTCCTTGGGTTGGTCCCCACCCAGGAGCAGCCCGATAAAACCCCCCTGTGGCTGATGCTCTTGCGCATGGCCATTGCTGCACTGATCATTCTGGGCGTGGCCCACCCTTCTTTTGCACCCAATGCCGTAACCATCGATGGCAAGCAGCCGTTACTGATCATTGTGGACGACACGTGGGCTTCGGCCCGAAGCTGGGCTGAACGGCGCGCAATCTTGAAGGAATTAGTCAATACGGCGCGAGAATCGGGCGTTACAACAAGCCTCGCCACATCAGCACCTTCCATGCGAATGGCCGACATTGTGCCGCGCGATGCGGATGCAACCCTTGATCTCATCACGGCACTTGAGCCCAAGGCGCTGCAGGCCGATCGTGCGGCATTGCTCACCAGGCTGAAAACTGCCTACCTCACCGCAGGCGCATTGCGCGTGGTCTGGCTGACAGATGGGCTTGATCCGCAATCTGCAACGTCTTTTGCAACGGGTCTCATGACACTCGCCAACGGGCGTGCCACCGTCGAGGCCCTGGTACCTGAAACAGCTGCATTGCCACTGGCCTTTGCACCACCCACCACCGAGAACGGACAATTCAAAATTCATCTCCTGCGATCCGATGCAGGAACACAACGCGGTGCGAACGTCAGGGTGTTTGCCACCAATGGTCGAAGCCTGGCAGACGTCAAAATCGATTTTACCTCAGTCAATTCACAAGCAGAAGCTCGCCTTGACCTCCCTATTGAACTTCGTAACGAAGTTCAGCGACTGGAAATATCAGGCGAAAGCAATGCGGCAGCCACTTTTCTTTTCGATGACCGCTGGCGGCGCAAAACCATAGCCTTGCAATCCGGCGGTTCACTTGAGGATGCACAGCCCTTGCTGTCGCCCCTCTATTACGTTGGGCGGGCGTTGGAGCCTTATGCTGAAGTGACCGAACCGGTGAACGCGCTAGGTTTGAAGCAGCAACTGGATGCGGGCCTCTCGATGTTGGTTCTGGCCGACATTGGCATTGTACCAACTGAAACGCGCGAAGCCATCAACCCCTGGCTCGAACGTGGAGGCGTATTGCTGCGTTTTGCTGGCCCCCGGCTGGCGGCATCCCATGATGACCTCGTACCCGTTGCCATTCGCGAAGGCGGCCGCGCACTGGGATCTGCCTTGAGCTGGGAACGTCCCCAAAGCCTTCAGGCCTTTGCCGAGAAAAGCCCATTTGCCGGATTGCCTGTTGATGACAACGTGACCGTATCGCGCCAGGTGCTGGCCGAGCCGGACAATGACTTGCCTGAAAAAGTTTGGGCCAGTCTTGCCGACGGAACGCCGCTTGTTACAGCCTCGCGTCAAGGCAAGGGACTGATCGTGCTGTTTCACGTTACCGCCAATGCCGATTGGTCTAACTTGCCCCTGTCGGGACTATTTGTGGAAATGCTACGGCGGATCACGGACTTGGCGCCGGGTGCCGGGGGTGGCGCTGCACCGGGTGGCACAGCACTTCAAGGGTCATACGTCCCCCGCCTTGCAATTTCAGCCAACGGTGAACTCACGGCACCACTGCCCGACGCAAAGCCCATAGCCCCGAAGGATTTTGACAAGGCGACTGCCACGCCAGAAACGCCCGCAGGTCTGTATAATCGAGGCAGCGCAGAACGCGCCATAAATCTTCTGCCAAGCGTAACTTCATTGGCTGCCATCACTTCATTGCCAGCTGGCGTATTAATGAAATCGCTGGTTCCACAGCCACGCCAGCCCTTGGCACCCCTGCTCTTCACTGTGGCACTTCTTCTATTCCTAGCTGATACTCTGGCTGCACTTTTCATGGGTGGCGCTTGGCACCGCCTTCGGACAGCGGCCACCCTCTTTCTGCTGCTCGTCAACATTCCAACCCCCGCCTTCGCGGCCGATGACTTTGCTATGAAGGCCGCCCAGGATACCCGACTTGCCTACGTCACCACTGGCAATCCCACCGTAGACACAATCAGCGAGCAAGGCCTGAAGGGGCTCAGCCTGGTGTTGGCGGACCGCACCTCTGTGAGCCCGGCCGAACCCATGGCCGTCAATATTGAAAGTGACGAGATCGTGTTCTTTCCGATTATCTATTGGCCTGTCATAGAGGGTGCCACTGCGCCCTCAGCAACAGCCCTTGCGAAGATGTCGGATTACATGAAGAACGGAGGAACCATTTTCTTCGATTTGCGCGATGACCAGAATGGCTTTGAAGATGTAGGCCCTTCCACTGAGGCCTTGCGGCAAATTCTCGAAAAGCTCGACATACCGTCCCTCGAGCCCGTATCCGAGGGGCATGTCCTTACAAAATCCTTCTACCTCATGCGGGAGTTTCCCGGACGCTATGACAGCGGGCCCCTGTGGGTTGAACGCGGCGATGCATCAGTTGCCAGCAGTAGCGATGGCGTAAGCTCAATTATCATTGGCTCTAATGATTATGCCGCCGCCTGGGCCCTGGACGAGAATGGTAACTCACTCTACGCGACGATTGGAAGCTCCGACCGGCAACGGGAAATGGCGTTTCGCGCCGGAATCAATATCGTGATGTATGCATTGACCGGCAATTACAAGGCAGACCAGGTTCACATTCCCGCCCTGCTCGAAAGACTGGGACAGTGAGATGAACTTTACCCTGTCTTTCGCACCACTTATTCCACTTCCTTGGCTTGCCGTTCTGGGCCTGTTGGCGCTAGTGCTCATTGCTGTATCAGCCTGGGCCCGCGCCCGTGGGTGGATGTTACGGCTGTTAACCCTCGCCCTGTTAGTCGGCGCCATTTCAAACCCAACCCTTCGCCATGAAGAACGGGAAAGTTTGAAAGACATCGCAGTAGCCGTCATCGATCGCAGCCGAAGCCAGGATGCTGGCAATCGTATCAGCCAGGTCGATGTCGCCGAAGCCGCCCTCAAGTCAGCCGAGGCAAATCTTGGCAATACTGAAATGCGCTTTGTGACGGTTCAGTCCGGATCAAATCCAGCCGATGACGGCACCCGCCTGTTCGATGGGCTAAACCGGGCCATGGCCGATATTCCGCCAGAACGCTTTGCCGGTGCTATCCTGGTGACCGATGGCCAGGTTCATGACGTGCCGGCAGATGTAGCCAAAAGCGGCATCAATGGCCCCGTTCAAACGCTTTTGACTGGTAGCAGGACTGAAAGGGATCGTCGCGTCGTCATCGACCAGGCACCCCGCTTCGGCATCGTAGGCAAGCAGCAGAGCGTCAGGTTTCATGTCGAAGATACGGGCGGAGACGGCAGCTCGATCGATATAAGTGTAAAACTTGGGACCAACGAACCCACCAATCTCAATGTTATGCCGGGTGAAACCGTTGATGTGCCACTTACACTCGACCATGGTGGACAAAACATTGTTGAAATCATAGCGCCTAATATTCCAAACGAAATTTCAATTGAAAACAACCGGGCCGTTGCCGTCGTTGAAGGCATTCGGGATCGTCTCCGCGTTTTGCTGGTATCGGGTGAACCTCATCCCGGCGAACGAACCTGGCGCAATCTGTTGAAGGCCGACGCCGCCGTGGACCTGGTGCATTTCACCATATTGCGTCCACCTGAAAAGCAGGATGGTACACCCATCAACGAACTCGCATTGATTGCCTTCCCGACGCGTGAGCTGTTTGTCGACAAGCTGAAAGAATTCGATCTGGTCATCTTTGATCGCTATCACCGGGAAGCAATTTTGCCTGAGGCTTATATCCAGCAGATCGTGAATTACGTTAATGAAGGAGGAGCTCTTCTCGTGGCTTCCGGTCCGGAATTCGGGTTGAACGATGGCCTCTACAATTCTCCCATGGCAGATATTTTAGCCGCCGCTCCAACCGGTGAGATACTGGATGGTGCCTTCAGGCCCCATGTCACCAAATTTGGCCATCGCCACCCCGTAACCAGCGAATTGGCAGGCGGGGAAACTGACAGTCCCACGTGGGGAAAATGGTTCCGTACCGTTGAAACGGTGGCACCCGAAGTTGCTACCATCATGTCAGGATTGGATGACAAGCCGTTGCTCGTCCTGTCACGCCGCGGCGAAGGGCGTACAGCGCAGTTGCTGTCCGACCAGAGCTGGCTCTGGGCCCGTGGCTTCGACGGCGGCGGCCCACAAACCGAATTATTGCGCAGACTGGCCCACTGGCTCATGAAGGAGCCGGAGCTTGAAGAGGAGGCGCTCGGTGGCAAGCAGGTTGGCAGCGAGTTGGCAATTTCGCGCCAGACCATGGCAGACACGGTAGAGCCCGTTACTGTGACCTTGCCCTCCCAGGCTAAAGTGAGCGTGAGCCTTGCCGAGAAAACGCCTGGCCATTGGCAGGGAAGCCTAAAGGTATCGGAAGCGGGCATGTACGGACTCAACGACAGTAAATTGCAGGCCGTGGTGGCGGCGTCCAATGCTGATGCCCGAGAAATGCAGGACATTCTCGCAACCCCCTTGAAACTTGCGCCATTGGCAAAGGCAACCGGCGGCGGTGTGGCTTGGCTGGAGGACGGCATGCCGCGTCTCATCAAAATTCCAGCCGGCCGCCAGATGGCAGGATCGGGTTGGTTGGGGCTCAAGGAAAATGGCGCCTATCGTGTCACGGCCGCAAGTGAATATCCGCTTTTTGCATCGCTGCTTGCGCTTGCCGGGCTATTGACCGCTGCGTGCCTCATGTGGACCCGGGAGGGCCGCTAGCAGTTCAGCATGGCGGTGTGGCGGCAAAATCAGGCCAGAGGCCATGCCAAGAGCCCCTTGCCGCATTTCCAGATAAAGCAATCTATCGGGATTGACCGGACCAGGCATTAGCAGCTGACCTGCCGGAACGCGTTTGAAGCCTACCCGCGCATAATACGGCTCATCCCCCACAAGTATTGCCAGCGTGTGGCCACCCTGCTTTGCCCTGTCCAGCCCCTCCTGCATGAGCGCCAAACCCACACCTAGATTTTGCCGAGAGGGGTTTACTACAAGTGGACCAAGCAGAAGAGCTTTTGTCCCCTCCGGACCAATGGCGAGTGGCCAGAAACTGATGGAACCGGCAATGCCCACGTCCTTGTCGCGAACGACCAGGGAAAGACCGTCTGCGGGCATGCTCCCCTCCCGCAAGCGATAGGATGTCTTTGTCCGCCGATCGATGCCAAATGAACCATCAAGCAAGGTTTCAATGATGGGTTCGTCTGCGGGTAAGGTGTTTTCAACGAGAAATGTCGTGGCCATTTTGTAAGTCATCCATGTGATCAGGAACAAGCAAATGCATTAAGCAGAAAGTGCTAACTTTGCTCGTCGTCGCATAGAACTGGTCACAGGCAGGCTCATTCCACGCCGCATACAAGGCGGTAGCCCCCGGGTCAAGACCTACCAGTTTGGTGCCACAGGCCTGTTGTTGAGTATCTCGCCAATGCGGCGGCGGGTACCTCCGGTGGTTTCTGCGGGGAGTTGGTCACTCGGGAAGAATTGCGCTTGGGAGATTTCCAGCGAAGGCTTCCAGGCCAGCTGCGTGAATTTCTGGACGACAAAAACCGCAATGTGATCACCGGGAAATTGCCCATCGTTCAGACAGATTCCTCTCAACTCTGGCTGTTCGTCGACCTGTATTGATGCTTCCTCCTGGAGTTCCCGGACGGCCGATTGATGGATTGTCTCGCCCCGCTCCACTCCACCCCCCGGCAACAACCAGCCCGGAGCGTAGGTATGCCTCACGAGCAACACGCGCCGCTCTTCATCGAACACCGCAGTACGTGTTCCAAGGGTCAAACCCCGTAACTGGCGATGGACCGGTTGTAGCACCAGCTTCTGGGCAATCTTGAAAAACACACCTTTGACCATGGCGGAAACTATATTACCTCCACACGCCGGTGCAAAGCTTGAGTTTGCCGCCCAAAGCCGTTAATGCTCCGGTTCATCACGTTTTCGATAAGACCAGAATTATCATCTTGCAAAATCGCGCGAGTAAAAATGAAAAAAATCAGTGTTCGCCCGGTTTTGACCAAGCATGACAAGAAGCTGTTTCTTGACGTTCCATTCCCGATCTATGGCAGCAATTCAAAATGGGTCGCTCCGCTCTATTTCGAGCGATATGAACATCTCGACCTCAAGAAAAATCCGTATTTTCAGCATGCTGAATCACAATTGTTTCTGGCCGAGCTGGATGGAAAACCTGTGGGTCGCATCTCTGCGCAAATCTGCCAATTGCATTTGAAATACCACGGTGATGCCGCCGGTCAATTCGGCTTTCTCGAGGCGCCCGATGACAGGGAGGTTTTTACCGCCTTGTTTGATGTGGCGCAAAACTGGCTGCGTTCACGCGGCATGAAACGCGTGCGCGGACCCTTCAGTTTTTCAATCAATGATGAGATGGGATTGCTGGTTAAAGGCTTTGACAGCCCTCCCAGCATGATGATGGGCCATGCACTTCCCTACTATGCTGCACGTGTCGAAGAGGCGGGATTTAAAAAGATCAAGGACGTCATTGCCTATGATTTCGAAACGGCCAAGCCACTGCAGCGCACTCTGACACTGGCCTATGAAAGGGCTCTGCGCTCGAAAGACATTCAGGTTCGCGCACTCGACAAGAAGAACTTGGATCGTGACCTCGCGATAATCATGGACATTTTCAATGATGCTTGGTCTGAAAATTGGGGGTTTGTTCCCTTTACGCCAGAAGAGGTGAAAGCGCTGGGGGTGAACTTCAAGTTGCTTCTTAAAAATGAATACATCGCCATTGCCAGTTACAAGGGTGAACCAGCGGCATTTGTGGTGACAGTTCCCAACATCAATGAATGGTTCGATGGTTTGGGTGGAAAACTGCTTCCATTCGGCTGGCTGAAGATTGCGCGGAGTGTTCTTAAGGGCAGGCCGAAGACCATCCGCATGCCGCTCATGGGCATACGCCGCAAATTCCACGATTCACTGCTTGGATCGTCTCTGGCCTTGACGGTGATTGAAACTGTGCGGCGATATCATACCGGGCGCGGTGTGACCAATGGCGAACTGTCCTGGATATTGGAAGACAATCTACCGATGCGCCATATCATTGAAACTTTCGGGGCCGAACCTTACAAAACCTATCGCATTTACGAAAAAAACCTGTAATGGCGGCCCATTACCAGGCGATAGTTCTCGCAGCCGGCCGCGGACCTGACGATCCAATGGCAAGAGCCTACAACGTCACGCATAAATGCACCCTGCCCGTGGGCGGTGTTCCCATGCTGAAACGCGTGGTCGACACACTGCGTGTTGCCTGGTCCATTGAACATATCTTGGTTTCCATTGAAGACAGTTCCGTGGTGGCCATCCTATTTCCGGAGAAACTTGATGGTGTGAGCGTCATTCCATCGGAACGCTCCGCTCCGCTTTCCGCAATTGCTGCAATTCGGCAAAACCCCACCTATCCCATATTGATCACCACGGCCGACCACGCCCTGTTGACAGCTGAAATGGTGGACCATTTTTGCAGGCAAGCGGCAGCAAACGGCGCAGACTTCTCCGCCGGACTGGCTCGTGCCGAAGTGATCCAGGCAGCCTACCCGCAGTCCATTCGAACCTATTTCAGGCTCGGAACTGACCAAGTTTCCGGCTGCAATCTGTTCTCAGTGCAAAACGAAAAGGGCTTGCGCGTTCTCGACCGCTGGAAGTATTTGGAATCGGTTCGCAAAAAGCCTTGGCGTCTGGTGGCAGCCTTTGGCCCGATAGCCCTGCTTCGTTTCGCTTTTGGATCGCTCTCGCTGGATGCGGCGTGCAACATCATGTCGACAAGACTTGGATTGACAATCAAACCCATAATGATGCCATTTGCCGAAGCCGCGATTGACATCGACAAACCTGCCGATCTTGAGTTGGCGGAAGAAATTTTAAGCCGTCGCACTTGTCGTGAATAACCACATCAGCAGTGATTACCAACTGGCGACAAGTTGCCGGGCCTGCTGCAAATCCACCGGAAAATCAACTTCGCACCACTTCAATCCGTCAATCGGAATGGTTCGCACATCAATGCTCTTGGCAAGGGACCCGATAGCTGAAGGAAACCATTGTTTCAGGGCCTGTGGATCTCGCATTGCGCGATTGAGCACGTCGACGTAGGCCTTGGCACCGCTTTCGCGAAAAACGTAGAAACCGATAGCTTCGGCATCCACTGTATCAACGGGTAGCATCTTGCCAATCTCGGTGAGGCGTCCACGGTCCAGAATGACCTTCATGTCATCGGAGTCGTAATGTTGCTTGATGTTCACCGCAACGCTCAAAGCTGCAGACGGGGCCGCCAGAAGCTTGGCCACCAGATCCTCGCGGAAAACATTGTCGCCATTGACCTGGATGAAATCACCGGTCATGAATTCACGTGCCATCCAGCAACTCGCCAGGTTGTCAGCCACGGCGTAGAACGGATTGAAAACCGTTGTGATCGATATGTTCAGGCGCTGCCCAATGATTTTCAAGGCATCTTCCATCCGCCCCGCCGCGTAGCCCACAATAACAGTGAATTCCTTGATGCCGGCTGTGGCAAAGGCCTCGATCTGGCGTTCGATCAAGGTTTGACCGCCTATGTCGAGCAAGGCCTTGGGAACTTCGGCCGTAAGTGGCAGGAGCCGCTTTCCCTGGCCCGCCGCTAGAATAACAACACGCACGATGCTTGAATCCATATCTAAGTCGAGGGTAAGTACTTGCTGCTCATTCGCACTCGATTCACCAGAAGTCAACGGAAGCTCTATTTGGCCCTCACCTTCGCTCATTTGTCTGACGTCCATCTCGGCCCCCTGCCTGAGGGCTCCGTTTGGAAGAACTTTGCCCTGAAGCGCTTGATTGGCGGTATCTCCTGGGGACTGAACCGCTCCAAGATCCACGATTCCACGATCGCACAGGCAATTGTGGATGATATTAAGCATTCCAGCCCCGAGCATGTGCTGTTCACCGGTGACCTCATTAACCTTGCTGCGCATGCAGAGTTTACGCAAGGTCAGCAGTGGTTACGCAGTTTTGGCACGCCATCTTGGATATCGCTTGTGCCTGGAAACCACGATGCATACGTTGCCGTGCCCTGGAGAAACGGCTTGAGTCATTTCGCACCCTACATGGAAGGTGAATTGACTGTCAGCAACCAGCATACATCTTCGTCGATTGCATCCGGATTTCCCTATGTTCGCCTGCGCCGAAACGTAGCGATTATAGGGCTGAGTTCGGCGGTTCCCCAATCCCTGTTCAAGGCCGGAGGAACACTGGGATCTAAGCAACTCACTGCTCTTTCCACTCTTTTGCGAGACTTGAAAGCGAGAGGTTATTACCGGCTGATCGCCATCCATCACCCGCCACTGCCCGGTCTTGCACCGCCGCGAAAGGCCCTGTCTGACGCTGCCGCCTTGCGGGACGTTTTGCTCAAGAATGGGGCAGAACTTGTAGTCCACGGTCACAATCACCGGGAAATGATCAGCTTTGCGGTCGGCCCAGAGGGAAAAATTCCAATAATTGGTGTTCCCTCTGCATCATCGAACGGAAAGGGCCATCACCCGCCTGCTGCGTGGAATCTCTATGAAATCAGCCGAAATCAGGGCGATTGGATCACCGACATCTCGGTCCGGGGATGGGATCCCGCCACAAGTTCCATTGTTGCAAGGCAGCATTTCACGCTTCCTTCCTAAGTCCGCTTTGGGCTAAGTTATGTGAATGAATGCTACACTGGAGAAATTTGGCTATCCACAAAGCCTGGTTAAGGAACACGATTATTGGTGCATTCTGCTACGCCCCCAGCAAGTGACGCTCGGAAGTCTTGTTCTCGCTGCCAAAAGTGAAGTTACTGCATTCGCCGATCTGCCCCGCGCAGCCTTCGCCGAGTTAGCAACCGTGATTCCGGAAATTGAGCACAGTCTTCAAAGATTCAACCCCTACGCAAAAATAAATTACCTCATGTTGATGATGGTCGATCCGCACGTGCACATGCACGTTATTCCGCGTTACGCGGAACCTCAGACTTTCGACATGAGCGAGTTTCCCGATAAAGGCTGGCCCGGTCCGCC
>JANMKJ010000277.1:0-5870 GCA_031371945.1 Rhodobiaceae bacterium | reverse complement strand
ACCGTGGCCGGGAGATTGAGGATGAGCTTCTTCTGCGGCGTGGGCTGGTAGACATCCATCACCGCCTCGCAGATCTCCACGGCGTAGTCCATCTCGGTGCCGGTGAAGCTTTCCGGGCTATACTCATGGCGCGTGACCGCCTCCATGCCGTATTCCTTCTCGAGCTGCATGATCAGCCTTGCACCCTTCACCGCGATGTCGGTGATGCCCGCCTTGTCGAGCTTGAACACGACGCGGCGCTGCAGTTCGGAGGTGGAATTGTAGAGATGCACGATGGCCGACTTCACGCCTTTCAGCGACTCGAAGGTGCGGCGGATGAGTTCTTCGCGCGACTGGGTGAGCACCTGGATGGTAACGCCATCGGGGATCTTCTTCTGCTCGATGAGAAAGCGCACGAAATCGAAATCGGTTTGCGAGGCTGATGGAAACCCCACCTCGATCTCCTTGAAGCCCATGGCGAGCAGCGCGTTGAACATGCGCATTTTGCGCTCATGGCCCATGGGCTCGATGAGCGACTGGTTGCCGTCGCGCAGGTCAACCGAGCACCAGATCGGTGCCTTTTCGATGCGGCGGCCCGGCCATTGCCGGTCGCTCAAGTTGATCTGGCCATAGGCGTGGTATTTTTCTTTGGGGGAAATCATCATCGGACTGTTCTCTGATCTTAGCTGTTGGGATGGTTTTTAGTGGTGTTTCCCCAAAGAGCCAAGGCAAACGCCCGGCCGGCCCTCAGGGGCTGCTAAGAAGGAGGAGAGACAGTGACGAAGAGTTGGTCATAGGCCGTACATAACCCAAGATTGGCGTGGGCGCAACTCCTGTGGCATGAAAGCCTCAAGTGTCCAGTTTTTGCAGGTTCACCACAGAATCAGGCTCATTTCGGTCATGATTTGCCACCACAAGCTGCCACCTACACGAACGCGGGAACCGTTAACAATCATGAAGACCTTCATTGTGGCCCTTGGCCTCACCATCAGCCTTTCAACCACGGCCCTTGCTGGCCAGTGCCAGGACGACATCGCCAAGATCGATGCCGCCCTTGCCTCGCAGGAACTGAGCAAGGACCAGAAGGCCCAGCTTGACGACATGCGCAACCAGGCGGTTCAGCTCTGTGGCGCCGGCAACGAAACCGAAGGCCTCGATGTGACCGCCGAAGCCAAGGCCATCCTCAACATTCAATAATCCAAAGTCCCCGCCATGACGCGCACCGCCTGGCCGCCGACGCGCACCGCGGTGAGCTTGGCATCCCTCACATCCGCCTCGAGCGACAGGTCAGACGGCCGGCCCATCTCATAACCCTGTTCCAGCTGCCAGCGGTGCGTGCCGTCCTTGAGGTTTTCCGCCACAAGGAGCTGCGCCGCCAGCAGGGCCGTGGCTGAACCCGTCGCCGGGTCTTCCGGAATGCCTCCCGTAGGCGCAAACATCCGGGCGCGGAACGCGGTCTTCGCGCCATCGCCACCCCGGGTGTAGAGATAGATCCCGTCGGTTCCCAGGGGCTCAATGAGGTTTGACCAGTGGGGCTCGATCACCCGGGCTGCCGCCAGTGCGCCCCGTGATGTGACGGCCACGTGGAAGAACCGTGGTCCGCCCTGCAGCAGGATGGGCGCATGGGCGTCAAAGCCTATGTCTTCAGCCGACAGGTTCACCGCCCTGGCAATGTCGGCGCGCGATGGCAGCGCCATGTCAACCGCGAACGGCACGACGGGAGCGGTGAACTTGGCGTGCGGCACATCGCCAATGCGTGACACCCTGACCGGCACCAGCCCCGCCTCTTCCTCAAGCCGGATGGTGGTTTCAAAACTGCAGCCCGGCTTGTATTTCAATTCAGCCAGCAGGACGGCACAGCCCACCGTCGGGTGCCCGGCAAACGGCATCTCGCCACCGGGAAAGTATATCCGCACCCGTGCCGTATTGGCAGGATCTGCAGGCTTCATCACGAAGACGGTTTCAGAAAGATTGAACTCGCGCGTCACCGTCTGCATTTGCTCCGTAGACAGAGCATCGGCATCCATGACCACCGCCAGCGGATTGCCACCAAAGCGGGTATTGGTGAACACATCAAGCGTATGGAACTGCAGCTTCATGGGGCAACACTAATCAGGGCGATGCTCCCATTTCAAGCTCAACATTGTACCCATTGTCCCCCTCAGGGAACGGTGATTTCGCTGCGCGCCCCCGCCTTGATCTCGATATCCTTCTCGGCCAGCACCACATCATCGGCACCGTGCACCACCACGTGGTAAGTACCCGCAGTGAACGCCTTGTTCAGTTCCTCGCCATACTCGGTACCGATGTATTGCCGCTCACCGGCCAAATCCTTCTCCGCACTGGATATGACAAATGACGTGGCACCCGGCGCCTTGATGTTGAGATACCCCGCGTTCATGTTGACCACGACTTTCTGCACGGCACCTGCCGCCAGTTCAACGGCAGTGATGGCCTTGGCATAGTCCTTGAACACCACGACCTGGTATTTACCAGCCGGGGCCTTGAACTTGGTGGGCGCACCATAGTCCGTGGCGATATGTGGATACTTGCCATCAAGATCAGGCTCACCCTTGTTCAGTTCCATGGCGGCCCCCTCGGGCACCGGCTGGCCACCTTCCGAAAACACCGCCGACACTTCAATGACCCCTGCCCCCAGCGACATTTTCTGCGACAGGATCTGGCCTGCTACGAATTCAACGTTCTGTTCCACATGGGCGGTACCCAGCGTGAGTTCAATCCTGTGGGTCCCGGCATTGGCCATGACGGCAATGGTGGGGCCATATTTTGTATCCAGCCGATTGGTGCCACCATCAAATATCTCCCACGTGCCGTTGCCCTCGGGCAATGGCGTTTCATCGTCCATGTAACCTTCAAAATTGACGATGCCCGCCTCCAGGCTCACATCCATCTTGGTAACCTTGCCGTTCTCGATCTTGACCGGGAATGAAATAGAGGCAACATCCTCCCGCACCTCGACGATGAATTCACCCTCATGCGGCAGGTTCACTTTGACGTCCGGGTTATACTCCGTGTTGATCAATTCGCCCTTCTCGCCATTCACCGACTCGAAAAACCGCCACGACGGCTGGTTGAATTTCTCCGGCAGCTCGACACCCTTGGCCATGCTGACATGACCGATGAAGTTATTCGCTATGACCACAGGCGCAGGTTCAGGCGGTGGTGCCGCCACGGTCTTGGCCAGCGCCTTCTGCAATTCACGGGCATTGTTGGCAGTTGAATAGGTGCCACCGGTCTTTTCGGCCAGGCACTTGAGCTGTGCTACCGCACCCTTGTCATCAAGGCCAAAGCCTACCGTGTGAACCGTGAGGCCCACGCCGAGTTTCTCAAGCTCCTCCGCCACTGCACACGGGTTGGGATCACAGGTTTCAATACCGTCAGACACGAGGATGACCGTGGCTTTCTTCTCGGTGTATTGCAGCGCCTCTGCCGCCATGCGCACCGCCGCCGTCATTGGCGTCTTGCCCTTGGGGTTGAGCGCATTCACGGCATCCATGTAGGATGCGGCATCGAGCGTGCCAGGTTCGCGCAACACTTCAATATCTTCGCAACTGCCCTTTTCCCGGTGCCCGTACGATACCAGCCCCAGCTCATCCTCGGGCTTCCAGTTGGCAACCAGCTTGGCCACCACGTCCTTGGCGATATCCATCTTGGTCTTGCCGTCAATCTTGCCGCGCATCGAGCCTGAAGCATCCAAAACCAGAATGACCCGCGAGCCTTCCTCGGCATGCGCTGGAACCAAACTCGTGATCAAAAGGAAAGCGGCAAGCACCGCAAAACGGAAATTCATGATGACGTTCTCCACCAGCGTGCCCACTCTAAGGCCAAAGTGCCAGACTGATCAGGTGATTGTCAATGCGAGCGCGGCTGCTGCAATACTGGCCCCCATTACACTGCTTACCAACGGCAATGTCAGCAGCTTCACACCAGTCCCATCACCCCGTCATAGATCAGCTTCAGCGATACAATCAGCAATGCCAGTTCGACGAAGCGGTAGAATATTCCCTCCGGAATTATTTTCGTGAGGCGGTAGCCGATATAGGCGCCAATGATGGCAATGGGTGACAGGTAGAGGGCTGTTTCGAGACTGGCCAGGTTAACCTGGCCGAGGAACCAGTAGGGTGGCAGCTTCATCAGGTTGATGATGGCGAAAATGATCGTGGAGGTGCCGGCATACACCATCTTCTCCAGGCGCTGGGGCAGCACATACATTTGATAGGGTGGTGCACCCGCATGCGACACGAAACTGGTGAAGCCCGCTATGGCACCCCAAAACACACCGCGCGGAATGTCAGCGGGTTTGGGTGGAAGGTTGCGCCTGGCCTTCACGATTGCGTCAATGCAATAGGCCAGACCAATGACACCAACCAGCAGCTTTACCATATCATCACTGGTCACATGCGCGGTGGCCCAGCCAATGGCAATGCCAATTGCCGCTGCCGGAACCAGGATCAGGATGTTGCGCAGATCATACGACTTGCGATAAATCCACAGGCCATAGGCGTCACTGATGATGTAGATTGGAAGCAGCAGGCCTGCGGCAACCACAGGGGAAATCTGCAGGGCCATGATCGGCACGCCAAGCATGCCAATAAGTGGCAGGCCCCCCTTCGAAGCGCCAACGAAAAGTGTGGCAATGCCTGCGAGAATGAAAAACTCGGTATCGAATATCATGCGTCTTCTTTGGCAAGCGCCAATTCTGCACCAGGCAGCTTGAGATATTCGCAAATGCTCGCCACAACAAAATTGTGGTCTTCCCGCTGCGGGATTCCGGATACGGTTATGGTGCCAACAATGCCGGTGCCAATAATGTGGATCGGAAAACAACCACCATGGGTGGCCACATCAATGGGATGAAAGCCACGCAGCTCATCCAGTGGCCGCCCGCTTAGCGCAATATCGCGGCTCTCCCGGTATGAAGACTTGTGAAGGCGCATCACAACAGTGATTTTGCGCCGCACCCAGTCAGAATTATCTGGAGTTGATCCCGGCAGTGCCGTGTAGAACAGCGGGCGGCCCGCTATACGAATATCAATCACCAGCGGCAGCTTTTTCCGCAGTGCCGCTTCACGCATCAGCGACCCCAATGCCCAGGCATCAGCTTCGTCAAAACCCTTGAAGCGCAAACGTTCTTCCTGGATTTTCAACTGAGCGATATCGCTTTCAAGTGACAAGCTGGATTCTCCTACACGGCGCCATCAAATTCCTTGCGTGCTGCCCTGACGGAATCATGATTCCGGGCAGACCACACCACGAGTTGTTCGAGGGGCAGTAGAAGCGAGCGACCCAAATCTGTCAAACCATATTCAACACTGGGCGGCACCGTTGGATAAACCTTGCGCCATATCAAGCCATCCCGTTGCAGGTGACGCAGTGTTTCGGTGAGCATGCGCTGGGAAATATCGCCGATTTGCCGCCGCAACGCACCAAAGCGCAACGGCCCCTCGCGCAAGTTCTGCACCAGCAGCACGCTCCACTTGTCGCCGATGCGATCCAGCACATCGCGCACCGGGCAGGCCCCAGTCACTTCCGGATCGAGACGGTGCTTAGCTTGGGGAGAAATCATGGGTCAGTTCCTTCCGTGTTACCAGGGGCGCCAAAAGTGCCGTCTTGTGTGACCTTCAAAAGGCTATAAATGAGACTTACTCTCAGATAGAGACAATTGCAACATCAGGAGCACATCATGTATCTCGTTACCGGAGCATCAGGCCATTTGGGCCAGGCCGTTATCAACCACCTGCTGAACACCTTCCAAGTTCCAGCCGGCAAGATCATCGCCAACACCCGCGATGCCAAAAAGCTGGCCAGCCTTTCCGCCAAGGGCGTTGTGGTCCGTGATGCAGATTTTGATGATGAAGCGCAACTCACCA
>JANMKJ010000263.1:0-13675 GCA_031371945.1 Rhodobiaceae bacterium | reverse complement strand
GCTCGATCGACAAGGGCAAGGACTTTCCCGAGGTGGCGGCAGCCCTCAACGGTGCCGCGGTAAGCGTGGTCCGGCTGGATGAGAAGCGTGACATCATCGTGCTGGTTTCGGTGCCGGTGCAGCGTTTCCGGGCGGTTTTGGGCGCACTCGTGCTATCGACATCGGGTGGTGAAATTGATGATGTTTTACGAGCCGAGCGGCGCGTCGTGTTACTCACCTTCGGCTTTGTGGCGCTGGTGACCATTCTGTTATCGGTTCTCCTCGCAGGCACCATAGCCGAACCTATCAGGCGATTGACTGCGGCCGCGGAACGGGTGCGACGTGGCATCAACAAGCGGGTGGAAATTCCGGATTTCACGGCAAGGCGCGACGAAATTGGCCATCTCTCGGGCGTGCTGCGCGACATGACAGGGGCGCTCTACAATCGCATTGACGCCATTGAAGCCTTCGCCGCCGATGTCAGCCACGAACTTAAAAATCCGCTCACGTCACTGCGCAGTGCGGTGGAGACGCTGGGCATGGTGAAAACCGATGAACAGCGGGCAAGGCTGGTGGAAATCGTCAAGCACGATGTGCGGCGGCTTGACCGGCTGATCACTGACATTTCCGATGCTTCAAGGCTGGATGCCGAACTGGCAAGGGCGGAGGCCAATCCGGTTGACGTGGCACGGCTGCTGGGAGCAATTACCTCTCTTGCCAATGAAACCCGAAAGGATCATCAGGCCGAGATCGACCTGCACGTCATCCCCGCACCAAAGGAAATTGACCCGATGCGGGCCTTCATGGTTCTCGGCCATGATTCACGGTTGAGCCAGGTGTTCAGGAACCTGATGGATAATGCGCGCTCTTTTACCGCCGAAAATACAAAAGTGGCCATCCGGGTACGGCGTGCCGGCAGCGAGATTGAAATTCGTGTCGAAGACCAGGGGCCAGGCATCAGGCCTGACAACCTGGAGCGGGTGTTTGAGCGGTTCTATACGGACAGGCCGGAGGGTTCCTTCGGCAAGAACTCAGGGTTGGGGCTTTCCATCTCAAAGCAGATCATTGAGGCCCACAAGGGGCGCATCTGGGCTGAAAACCGCTTGGGCAAGGCCGTGGCCGACGGGGACAGAGCCGTGCTTGGCGCCCGTTTCATCGTGCGGCTTCCGGCCGTGGCTGATGACTGGACGCCGCCCGGTACCACATAGATGGCAGACAGTGAAACCACATTGCATGGCACTTGCCTTGAGGTAAATGGCCATGGAGTGCTCCTCCTGGGCTCTCCCGGCTCGGGGAAATCCAGCCTTGCGCTGCACATGATGGACCAGGCGGGTTACGGCCTTTCGGCAAAAGCCATGCGCAGCTTTCTGGTGGCTGATGACCAGGTGGTGATTGTACGTCGGGGGAAAAAGCTCGTGGCACGGTCGCCGGCCAATCTCGAGGGCAAACTCGAAATTCGCGGCCTTGGCATTGTCGAAGTGAAATCCATGGCGTCAACCACCCTTGCACTTGTGGTAAAACTGCATGACCACACTCATATTGAGCGCATGCCGGATGCTGCAAGCTTCGAAATATTGGGAATTTCACTTCCCCTGGTGGAACTTGATCCTGCGGCCAATTCGGCTACGGCGCGGCTCCGTGCCGCTGTTAACTGGATCGTCAGTCTCTCGTGAAACAGTTGCGTGGCAACACCGATACGGGCAATGTGCGGCGGTTTAAACGACTTCTGGGGAAAGATTTGAACATTTGTGAAGTGATTGGCGTCCAATGATTGGTCTGGTTTTGGTAACCCACGGCAGGCTTGCCGAAGAGTTTGTTCATGCACTTGAACATGTCGTGGGCCGACAGGAGCACCTCATTGCCGTGTCCATCGGTCCTGACGACAAGATGGAAGTCCGCCGCGCCGACATTGCAGTGGCAGTCAAAGCAGTGGACTCTGGAGAAGGTGTGATCATCCTCACCGACATGTTTGGCGGAACCCCGTCCAATCTTGCCATATCACTTTTACAAGAAGGCCGCGTTGAAGTGGTGGCAGGCCTCAACCTGCCGATGCTGGTCAAGCTGGTGCGGGTGCGAAAGGACTCAAACCTGCACAAGGCGGCAGCCGCCGCCCAGGATGCGGGGCGCAAATACATCAACATCGCAAGCCAAATACTGGGGGACTGATGGCAGCGATATTTCGTGAACTAGCCATCGTCAACCAGCGTGGGCTGCATGCAAGGGCCTCGGCCAAGTTTGTCAAATGCGCCGAAGCCTTTGATGCAAACATCCAGGTGAGCCGGGATGGCCACACGGTTCCTGCAACCTCCATCATGGGATTGATGATGCTGGCAGCAGCCATGGGAACCAGCATCAGCGTGGAAGCCTCGGGCCCGGAAGCGGCCATTGCAATCGACGCCCTGGCCGCATTAGTGGAATCGAAGTTTGACGAGGACTAGATAATTTTCCTGTAGGCCGGAAGCGTCAAAAACGCCTCAAAGTTCTTGGAGGTGGACATCGCTTTGAATATGCTGATGGCATCCTTGAACCGGCCCTGGGCGAATGCGGCAACGCCTACTTCCTGCTTTACACGTTTCATTTCCTCAGACAGGCACGTCTCAAAGAATTTCTGCGTCACTTTTTGACCCGTATCAAGTGATGCGCCAAACTTCAGCCACTGCCAGATTTGCGAGCGCGAAATCTCGGCGGTAGCTGCATCTTCCATCAAATTGTAAATGGGCACAGCTCCGCGTCCGCGCAGCCACGCTTCGAGATATTGCACGCCAACCCGGATATTTTCACGAAACCCCGCTTCAGTCTTGGTCCCTTTATGGATTTCCAGCAGTTCCTTCTGCCCTACCGAGACGTCTTCGCGCTTTACATAGAGTTGGTTGGCCGTTGGCATCAGCGCATTGAACACATTCATCGCCACCGGCACCAGATCGGGGTGGGCGACCCACGTGCCATCGTGGCCATTGCGCGCCTCACGCTCCTTGTCGGCTATCACCTTATCAAGGGCTATCTGGTTAGCTTCAGGATCCTTGCGATTGGGGATTTGGGCTGCCATGCCTCCCATGGCGAAAGCCGCACGCTTGTGACAGGTCTTGATGAGCAGGGCCGAATAGGCCGCGAGGAAGGCCTTTGACATCACCACTTGGGAACGGTCGGGCAAGACATATTTCTTGTTTGAAGCAAACGTCTTGATGAATGAGAAGATGTAGTCCCAGCGGCCACAGTTCAGGCCCGTCATGTGCTCGCGCAGCTCATAAATGATTTCATCCATTTCAAAGGCCGCCGGCAGGGTTTCAATCAGCACAGTCGCCTTAATGGTGCCCAGTGGCAGCCCCAGCTGGCTTTGAGCTGAAATAAAAACACTGTTCCACAGACGTGCTTCCAAATGGCTTTCCATTTTTGGAAGGTAGAAATAGGGCCCTGAACCGTTGCCGATGGCACTTTTCGCATTGTGGAAGAAATACAGCCCGAAATCAAATAGGGCACCAGCCACGACCTGACCGTCGACCGTCACATGGCTTTCCGGCAAATGCCAGCCGCGCGGGCGTACCATCAACACCGCAGGATTTTTTCCAAGTGCATATTTCTTTCCCGTATCCGGGTCGCGGTGTTCCATCGATCCCGACCAGCGATCACGCAAATTCATCTGACCACGGATCATATTGTCCCAGGTAGGGGAGTTAGAATCCTCGAAGTCGGTCATGAAAACCTTGGCACCGGAATTCAAGGCATTGATTACCATCTTGCGGTCAGTAGGCCCGGTAATTTCGACACGCCGGTCCTGGAGGTCGGCAGGGATGGGTGCGACCAGCCAGGAACCATCGCGAATGGAACGGGTTTCGGTCAGGAAATCCGGCACTTCACCCTTGCTGAAGCGTTTGGCGCGGGCCTCGCGCAAAGCCAGGAGGCGCTTTCGTTCACCATCAAAATTGCGATGCAGGCCTGCCACAAAGGCAAGCGCATCCGACGTGAGAATTGATGCATATTCGGGGAGAGACCTGGCCTTGAGAATGACACCCGGTGGCAGCTTCGACATTCTTGTTACGCTCCAGAAATTCCGGTTAATTTCTTTGGTTTAGGCCCGCCGTAGGCCCAGTCGAGAAGTTCGACCGTGTGCAGAACAGGTATCTGTGTACCCGTTGCAATTTGGGTGATGCAACCGATATTTCCCGTGGCAATGGCTTGAGGGTTGGTTTTCAGGATGTTGGCGATCTTGCGGTCACGAAGCGCTGTGGCGATGTCTGGTTGCAATATGTTGTAGGTGCCGGCTGACCCGCAGCAGAGGTGTCCTTCGGGCACATCGGACACGAAATAGCCAGCCCGGAACAGCAGCAGCTGGGCCTGGCTTCCGAGCTTCTGGCCATGTTGCATGGAACAGGCGGAATGGTAGGCAATGCGCAGGGACTTTGGCATGGTGGGTGGCGGCATGGCCGAAAGAAACTCCACAATATCGCGGGCCTTGCCACTGATTGCCGCTGCTGCTTCAGCGTAAGCAGGGTCAAGCCTGAGCATGAAGCCGTAGTCCTTGATAGTGGTGCCGCACCCCGATGCTGTCACAATAACGGCGTCAACATCGGCCTTCGTCCACTGGTCAACGGAACGGCGGGCGCGGGCCAAGGCATCGGCCTCCTTGCCCATGTGGTGGGTGAGCGAGCCACAGCAGGCTTCTTCGCCCGAGACCACAACCTCATAGCCAAGCCGCGTCAGCAGCCGGATGGTGGCGGCATTGATCGAAGGTTCGATGACGCTTTGCACGCAACCCATCAGCAGGGCAACCCGGCCAATTTTCCGGCCCTCTGCCGGGTAAACGCCAGGGGGACCCAGTTTTTCCCGTGCATTGTTGGCTTGAGGCACCAGCCTGAACGAGGCGTCGATTTGCTTGAGACCCGTTGCTGAAATCAATTTTGGAAATTTCTTGGCAAACCTTGCCAGCGCCATCGTCAGCGTAAACACCTTGGGTCGCGGCATGGAAAATGCCAGAGCGGTGCGCAGAATTTTCTCAAACAGGGGTCGCCTGTAAGTCTTTTCGACATGGGTACGGGCCTGATCGATGAGGTGCATGTAGTTCACGCCTGACGGACAGGTGGTCATGCAGGCCAGGCAAGACAGGCAGCGATCGAGGTGCTTTACCGTTTCAACGGTTGCCGGCTGGTTCTTCTCCAGCATGTTCTTGATCAAATATATGCGACCGCGCGGACTGTCGAGCTCGTCACCCAGCAGCACGTAGGTGGGACATGTTGCCGTGCAGAAGCCACAATGCACGCAGGCGCGCAATATCTTGTTAGCTTCGTCGGTGTGTGGGTCTTTGAGCTGTTCGGCGGTGAAATTTGTTTGCATGGGTCAAACGTCTTTATACATGCGGCCGGGGTTAAGTACAGCGTTGGGATCGAAGGTTTGCTTAACCCGGGTCGTCAGGCCTGCAAGGGCTGAAGTTTGTGGGTGGAATATGTCCACGGTTGCGCGCACCTCAGTGCTTGCCCGCATCAGTGTGGCGTGCCCCTCGGCAAAACTGCCGCGAATTATGGGGGCGGAGGCATCAGCTGCTGCCGGTACCGAAAGCCAGATCAGGCCGCCAGCCCAGTCAAAGAAATATCGCGCTTCGAGTTGTCCCGAAATCGTCGCCACGATGCCGGGAGCGAGTGATGGCGTCACAGACAGTTTCCAGATGGCGCGATTTTCATCGCCACAGAGTGGATGAACGTCGCGGATCTGTTGCCACTGTTTGGCCGATGGTTTCTCCGCCAACACGTCACAACGGCCAAACTCCGCAAGAAGTCCTGCGAGCCTGTCGCGCCGATATACCACTGAGGGCCGAACACCTTCAAGCCGCAGCACCGTGGCAATGCCTGGCAGATGTGCTGCGGCCGAAACTTCACACGCCGATTGCATGGCAAGGCTCATGGCCTTTACGGCGCGGGCATCATCCAATCCTGTCAATACAAGAGTTTCCTCGGTTTCGCCGACAGGCAGAACCTTCACCGTGACGCTGGTGAGTGCAACAAGCGTTCCGTAGGAGCCGGCCATAAGCTTCGAGAGGTCAAACCCCGTCACATTTTTGACGACGCGCCCGCCCGCCTTGAATACCTCGCCGCGGCCCGACACGCCGCGAAAACCCAGAATGTGGTCACGTGCAGCACCGGCCTTGAGGCGACGGGGACCGGACAGGCCGCAGGCCATGATGCCACCGATGGTGCCACTGCCCTTTACACCCAGCAACCTGGCATAATTTGGCGGCTCGAACGCCAGGTGCTGGTGGTTCTTGGCCAAGGCCTTTTCGATGGTGGCAAGGGGTGTTGCAGCACCGGCCTCCAGAACCAGTTCATCTGGCTCATAAAGTGAAATGCCGTTAAACGCCGACATATCCAACAGGGTATCGCCGCGCACCGGTCGGCCAAGTCCCTGCTTGGTACCACTTCCCCTGACGTCAAACGACCCGCCTGCAGCAATCAGCGTCGCAAGCTCTGCTTCCGTCTCCACCATCAGAATCTCGGAATATCCGGAAATGGCAAGGCGCCGGCTTTCACGTGCATGCGGCCCATTTCAGCGCAGCGGTGGAGATTGGGAAACACCTTGCCAGGATTGAGCAGGCCGTGACTGTCAAAGGCGCACTTGAGGTTTTGCTGTTGCATGAGATCGATACCGGAAAACATTTCCGGCATCAGGTCACGCTTTTCAATGCCTACTCCATGTTCACCGGTGAGCACGCCACCCACTTTCACGCACAGCCTGAGAATGTCCGCACCGAAGGCTTCAGCCCGCTCCAGCTCATCACCGATATTGGCATCATAGAGTATGAGGGGATGCAGGTTACCGTCGCCGGCATGGAACACATTCGCCACCCGGAGACCATACTTTCGCGAGAGTTCGGCCATGCCGACGAGGACTTCCGAAAGCCTGCGACGGGGGATCGTACCATCCATGCAGAGATAATCGGGTGAGATCCGGCCCACAGCCGGAAAGGCTGCCTTGCGGCCCGCCCAGAACAGCTGGCGTTCGGCTTCGGTTTTTGAAATGCGGGGCTGGGTGGATTTGTTTCTGCTGGCAATGGCGGAAACCTGGCCGATCAGGTGGTCAACCTCTACGGCTGGGCCATCAAGCTCGACGATGAGGAGCGCTTGCACATCAAGCGGATAGTTGGCGTGGACGAATTCCTCCACCGCGTGAATGGCGGGCCTATCCATCATCTCCATGCCGCCCGGAATGATGCCTGCTGAAATAATGTCGGCCACGCAATTTCCCGCATCGCTGGTGTGGGCAAAGCCTATGAGCATGGCACGGGCGGTTTCAGGCTTCTGCAGGATGCGGACCGTTACTTCCGTGACCACTCCCAGCAATCCTTCGGAACCCGTGACCACTCCCAAAAGGTCCAGGCCCTCACTATCAAGGTGTTTGCCGCCGAGCCGGATTATCTCTCCGGTGATCAGCACCATTTCAATACCCAGCACATTGTTGGCGGTCAGGCCATATTTCAGGCAATGCACGCCGCCGGAATTTTCGGCAACGTTGCCGCCAATGGTGCAGGCAATCTGCGACGACGGATCTGGCGCATAATAGAAACCCTTGTGCTGGACGGCATTGCTTATCGCGAGGTTGGTCACCCCCGGCTGCACCACGGCACAGCGGTTGTCATAATCAATGTCCAGCACACGGTTGAATTTTGAAAGCCCGAGGACGATGCCGTCGGCCAGTGGCAGGGCACCGCCTGAAAGTGACGTGCCAGCGCCCCTCGGCACCACCCGGATGCGATTTTCATGGGCGTAGCGCAAAACGCCGGAGACCTGTTGAACGGTAGATGGCAACACGACCACCAAAGGCATCTGGCGATAGGCGGTGAGCCCATCGGATTCGTAAACGCTCATTTCGTTGCGTGTTTCAATAACACCCTCGCCGGGCACGATTTTCCGCAAGGCTGCAATAATGGACTGGCGGTTTTCAAGGGTGGGCAAATCGGGTTCAGGCATTTTCAACATGGAGCAAAACTAACCCGCATTTGTAGGATTTAACAAGAGAAACGATCTTGCGATTTCCGCTTCCAGCGGGCAAAAGAAGGCTGTTGCAGCAACCTCCGGAAACCCCGTCACATGAACTCCGCCAAAATCACCTCGATTGAAGACCTGCGCCAGATCTATGAGCGGCGCGTGCCAAGGATGTTTTACGATTACTGCGATACGGGATCCTATACGACAAGCACCTACGTGGACAACACCGCAGCCTTCGCAAAATACAAGCTGCGCCAGCGGGTGGCACGCAATATCGACAACCGGGTGCTGAAAACCAAAATGGTGGGCCAGGATGTAACCATGCCGGTGGCCCTGGCACCCATCGGGCTGGGTGGCATGCAGCATGCCGACGGTGAAATCAAGGCGTGCCGGGCGGCCCAGAAATTTGGCGTGCCCTATACCCTCACCACGATGAGCATTTGCTCCATTGAAGAGGTGGCCAAGAACAATGTAAAACCGTTCTGGTTCCAGCTCTACGTGATGCGTGACCGCGGTTTCGCGTCTGACCTGGTAGCCCGCGCCAAGGCGGCCAAGTGCTCGGCCCTGGTGCTCACGCTGGACCTCCAGTTGCTGGGCCAGCGCCACAAGGACATCAAGAACGGGCTCTCTGCCCCGCCAAAGCTCACCATTCCCAATATTCTCAACATGATGACCAAGCCCGCCTGGTGCATGGGCATGTTGGGTACCAAGAACCGCACCTTTGGCAACATTGTCGGCCATGTGAAGGGTGTGACCGACATGGGCACCCTGGCGGAGTGGACGAACCACCAGTTCGATCCCACGCTGGACTGGACATCAGTCGATTTCATCCGCAAGCAATGGAACGGAAAACTCATCCTCAAGGGCATCAACGACGTCGACGATGCGCTGATTGCGGTGCAGACCGGGGCTGATGCCATCGTTGTTTCCAACCACGGTGGCCGCCAGCTGGATGGGGCACCCGCCACGATAGACATGCTCGGCCCCATCATTGACGCGGTGGGCGACAAGATTGAAGTGTTCTTTGATTCAGGCATCCGCACCGGCATTGACATCATGAAGGCCATGGCGATGGGGGCCAAAGGTACCATGGTAGGTCGTTCGTATGTCTACGGTCTAGGTGCTGGTGGCGAGGCGGGTGTCACCCGGGCATTGGAAATTCTCAAGGGCGAACTTGATGTCACCATGGGCCTCTGTGGCGAGAGTGACATTACCAAGGTCGGCCGCCACAACCTCATGTTGCCCACACCCAGTTTCACCGTTCCGGCTCCTTCCCGTGCCCCTGCAAAACCGCGTTCTGCCAAACGGTGACCTTGTAGCCGTTGCGGCGCGTGGCCTGATGATGGGCAATCGCGGTGGAAAGTTTCACCGCGATGACAAGACGTTGGGCAAGCGCCGCTGGGCCAGCACCCATTGGATTTGTTGCGAGCTGGAATGGAAGGGTGCCCATCACGAACCCATGGGACGGGGTTACACGTCGGTGTTCTTCATGGATGAGGTGACGGCCCTGGCGAGTGGCCACAGGCCTTGCTTTTTCTGCCGCCGGCAGCAAGCAAAAACGTTTGTGGGGGCGCGCAGAGTTAATGAATTTGATGCCGAACTGCATCGCCAGCGCCTGCAGCCGCACGACGCAAAAGTAGGCGATTTGCCCGATGGTGCGATGATCGCGCACGAGGGGCAATTTTATGCTGTAAAAGGCTCCCGTCTCCTGCAATGGTCGCATTCCAATTATGTTCTGGCAATTCCCAGAAACTCAATTAACACAGCACGGCAATTGACTCCGCCATTAATCGTACAAATACTGGCCGATGGCTATCAACCACGCTGGCATCCGTCAGCCAACACAGGGGACTGGGCATGAAACTTCTACGCTATGGTGCCATCGGCAAGGAAAAACCGGGCATTCTGGATCACACTGGCAGGATCAGGTCACTGGCAGATATCGTGCCTGACATTGGTGGCGAAATCCTCTCGCCGCGCTGGCTTTCAAGGCTGCGCAAGATTGACACCGACACGTTGCCACTGGTGCGCGGCATGCCGCGCATCGGGCCATGCGTGGCCAACCCGCAGAAATTCATCGCCATTGGCCTTAACTATTCCGACCATGCGGCCGAATCAGGCCTGCAAGTGCCACCGGAGCCCGTGGTGTTTACCAAGCAGGTAAGCTGCCTTTCCGGCCCCAATGATGATGTGACGCTGCCGCCAAAATCCAAGAAAGCCGACTGGGAAGTTGAGCTTGGTGTGATTATCGGTTCACGTGCCAAGAACATCACCAAGAAGGATGCACTCTTCCACGTGGCAGGGTACTGCACGATCAATGACCTGTCGGAGCGGGAGTTCCAGGTCGAACGGTCCGGCCAATGGACCAAGGGCAAGTCCTACGACACGTTCGGCCCCGTGGGTCCCTGGCTCGTAACATCAGACGAGGTGAAGGACCCGCAAAACCTGCATCTCTGGCTCGAACTCAATGGCAAGGTCGTGCAGGATGGGTCCACCGCAACCATGGTTTATGGCGTGGCCCATATCGTGGCCTATCTTTCGCAGTTTTTCACGCTGCATCCCGGTGACATCATCACCACAGGAACACCTCCCGGCGTTGGCATGGGCATGAAGCCGCCGCAATACCTCAAACCGGGCGACAAGATGCGCGTCGGGATCGATGGCCTGGGCGAGCAAACCCAGAAAGTTGTGCGGGACAAATAACCGCGCTAGAAGCCATTTCAAACAACTGGAACGACCATGGCTTCGAAAGACAAAGCAAACCGCCCCAAGGCCCGTGTGGCCAAGGGTTTCCGTGATGTGGACGCCCACGAAATCCGCGGGCTCAAGCGCATGCTGCGCATCATCGAGGGTGTGTATGAAAACTACGGCTTTGAGCCGGTGGAACAGCCGTTCATTGAATACACCGATGCGCTGGGAAAGTTCCTGCCTGACCTGGACCGACCCAACGAGGGCGTGTTTTCGTTTCAGGATGACGATCAGCAATGGTTGAGCCTGCGCTATGACCTCACCGCACCCCTTGCACGGTATGTGGCTGAAAACCAACAGTTCCTGCCCACGCCATTCCGCAGTTACCGGCAGGGCTGGGTATTCCGCAATGAAAAGCCGGGTCCCGGCCGCTACCGCCAGTTCATGCAGTTTGATGCCGACACGGTGGGTAGTGCTTCCCCCGCCGCCGACGCCGAGGTTTGCATGATGGCGGCAGACACGATGGAGGCCTTGGGGATTGCGCGGGGGCAGTACATCATCAAAATCAACAGCCGCAAAATCCTTGACGGCTTCCAGGATGCATACGAGATCGCCCATGACGTGCGCCTCACGTGGCTTCGCGCACTCGACAAGCTCGACAGGTTGGGCAAGGGCGGCGTGGCGCAATTGCTGGGTGAGGGTCGCAAGGATGAGTCTGGTGATTTCACCCGGGGCGCGGGCCTCAACGAAAAACAAATTGCAGCCAGCCTTGATTTTGCAACGGCAACCACGCTCAATCCTGCATTCGTTGCAGGCAGCAAATCCGGCGAAGATGGCATGGCCGATCTGAGTACCATGCAACAGCTCTTCCGTGCTGCAGGATACGGTGAAGACCGCATTCGCTATGACAGTTCTGTCGTGCGCGGCCTTGAATACTATACAGGGCCCGTGTTCGAATGTGAGCTGTTGATGGATGCCAAGGACGAAAAGGGAAATACGGTGCGCTTTGGTTCAGTGGGTGGTGGCGGACGCTATGATGATCTGGTTTCGCGGTTCATTGGGCAGGCGGTGCCCGCAACTGGTTTCTCGATTGGTGTCTCGCGTCTCTATTCCGCTCTGAAGCTGTTGGGGCAAACGCAGGATTCTGCCGTTACGGCACCTGTGGTCGTTCTTGTCATGGACAAGGAGCGGCAGGGTGATTACCAGAAAATGGTGCAGCACCTTCGCGCCAATGGCATACGCTCTGAAATGTATGTGGGCACCGGCAAGATTCCGGCACAGATGAAATATGCCGACAAGCGTGGGGCGCCAGTTGTGGTGATCCAGGGTGGCGATGAGAAGGCCCGGGGTGAAGTAACCCTGAAAGACTTGGCATTGGGATCGCAACTCGCTCAAAACATTGAATCGCGAGAGGAATATGCCAGCCAGCGTCTGGCACAGGTTACGGTGGCCGAGGCTGATCTTGTCGCCGCGGTCGGAAAGATGCTGGCCCGTGGCCGGTAAATCCAGACTGGAACGCGAGGCGCTGGAAAAACAGAATGCTGCCATCATGGCCGTGTTCGAGCGGGCGGGGTTTGACCACATAGCACCCGATATCATTCAACCTGCCGATATCTTCCTTGAGCGCTCCGGCGAAGACATCCGTGCACGGACGTTTGTGTTCACGGATCCATCTGGTGCCGAGATGTGCCTGCGCCCTGACCTTACGGTGCCGGCCTGCCGCTACCATTTAAGCCATGCGGAAAAACCAGACGAGGAAGCGAAGTATTGTTACCTTGGCCAGGCATTTCGTTTTCCCGATGAACGGTTGAGCCCGCAGGAATTTTCCCAGGCTGGGCTTGAGTGGTTCGGGGCTTCCGATGCGGCGGCGGCAGAGGCCCGCATCCTCAAGCTCACCATCAGCGCGCTTGAAGCCACGGGGCTTGCCAAATTCCGCGTCACACTGGGTGATCTCGGCCTGTTTTCGGCTCTCCTCGATGACATTCCCATGCCTACCCGCTGGCGTAACCGGTTGAAGCATCATTTCTGGCGTCCAAACGCTTTTCATGACGTGCTGGAAAGCTTTACATCAGACCGGGCGGCCAAACGCACCAGCATTTCTCCTCTTATTGACAGGTTAGCCACCGAACCGGTCGACGATGTCGTGGCTGACGAAATTGAACGACGGAACCTGCCGCTGGTTGGCGGGCGCAGCCTGCAGGAAATAGCGCTGCGGCTGTCGGATAAGTTGGCGGACCGTTCAGAACCGCAGCTGCCCCAGGAAAATGTCCACGCCATTACGCATTACCTCAACATTGTGGAGCGGGCCGATAATCTTGAGGGCCAACTGAATCGCCTGGCGCCTACCAAGAATTTCAATGCGGCACGGCGCTACTTTCAGACACGCCTGTCCGAGATGGAAGAGCTAGGCCTTAATCCCAAGCGATTCGAATTCAAGGCAACCTTTGGCCGCGAGCTTGAGTATTACACGGGCTTCGTATTCCAGATCGACGTCGAGACGGCGGAGGGATTCGTTGCGGTGGCGGGTGGTGGGCGCTACGACAACCTGCTGTCTGACATGGGTTCTCCCATTCCGGTTCCAGCGGTTGGCTGCGCCATTCACACCGAGCGGCTCAAGGCGGTGCTGGCATGAAGACGCTCACCCTTGCCATCCCCTCCAAGGGCCGCCTGATGGAACAGGCAGCCGCAGCACTGGCCGAGGCCGGGTATGTCATCGAGCGGTCCGGGACCGAACGGGGCTACCACGGGATCCTGAATGGAATTGAAGCCGTTGAGGTGGCGTTTCTCTCGGCGGGCGAAATTGCCCAAAGCCTGCGCGACGGAAAAATTGATTTTGGCATCACGGGTGAAGACCTGTTGCGCGAGAAAGCCGATGCGTCGGAAGACCAGGTGGGAATTCTCGCCCCGCTCAATTTCGGATTGGCCAACGTGGTAGTTGCTGTTCCCGAATGCTGGCTGGATGTTGCCACCATGGCCGATCTTGATGAGGTTTCCGAGAATTTTTACGCGGTGCACGGGAGGCGCATGCGGGTTGCTAC
>JANMKJ010000244.1:0-5539 GCA_031371945.1 Rhodobiaceae bacterium | reverse complement strand
GAAGGCCGGGTCAAAATCAATGGGGCGGTGGCGTTGCCCACCATGCCTGCGGAAGCGGGCGACGTGGTGACGCTGGATGGCAAGGTCGTAACACCTGAGACCAAGCCCTTGCCGCGCCTTTTCATGTTGAACAAACCCATTGATGTGCTTGTTACCCACCGTGACCATAAGAACCGCCGCACGATTTTTGATCTTACGTCAATGAACACCCCGGGTTTGCCGCGCCTGATGAATGTCGGCCGACTGGACGTGAACAGCGAAGGGCTGATCCTCCTATGTTCTGACGGTCCATTGGCGCAAGCGCTGATGAGCCCTGATACGGCCCTGTCCCGGGTGTACCGGGTGCGGGTGAGGGGCCAATTGCGCCCCGAAGATATTACCGCCCTCGCTGACGGCATTGTGGTCGAAGGTGTAAGCTACCGCGGGGCCGAGTTCGTGGAAGAATACGACGGCAGTGGCCGCAGCAACACGTGGTACCGCGTCCTGCTGACGGAAGGCAAGAATCGCGAAATCCGCAAGTTGATGGAGCATTTTGGCTGCGTGGTGAACCGGCTCATTCGCGTTCAGTATGGCCCGTTCCATTTGGGAAAGCTGCAGCAAGGGGCGCTGGAGGAAGTCACACCGGAAAAAGTTTCCGAATTGTTGGCCTATCTTTCTGAACGCGGCGTCAAGATCTAGGCCAATATCAGGTCAGCGGCTTTCTCGGCGGCCATCATCACGGCGCAGTTGATGTTGGTGGTAATCAGGGAGGGGAAGATCGAGGCATCGGCGACGATCAGGCCTTCAACGCCCTTGACGCGCAGTTCTGGTGATACCACGCGACCGATGCTGGCGGTGCCACAGGGGTGATAGACGGTCTCGCACACGGACTTGATGTAACTCACCCACTCATCGTCGGTCTGCACGTCGGTTCCTGGATGCACTTCCGCTTTGCACAGGGACTGGAAACTCCTGGTCTTCATCAAACTCCGGGTAAAGCGCATGGCATGGAACAGAATGCGCATGTCGTAGGGATCGGAAAAATAATTCAGCGCAATTTGCGGGCTCGTACGATAGTCGGAATCGCTGAGGGTAATGCTGCCTTCGCTTTTGGCGCGGGTCACGTTTGGTGAAGCCTTGACAGCTGGCCCCTTCACGGCAAGGCGCGGGTCGTCGCCGTATTTTTCCCGGACACGCAAGCCGAAATGAAACAATACGTCGGGGGCTGGTGCATTCTCATCAATCCTCAGCATCATCGTTGCCTCAAACGGGCAAACCTCCCACGGGGCAATGTTTTGATGTGTCTCCCACACAATTGGTGCGGCCACGTGATCGCGCAGATGCTGGCCCACGTCTGGCAAATCAAGCACGACCGGAATGCCGTGGCCCTTCAAATGCAGGGCAGGTCCCAACCCTGAGAGCATCATCAACTGGGGTGTTTGAACTGCACCACAGGTCAATATGACGGCGCGCTGTGCGAGGATTGTTCCATGGGATGTTTCCGCGCCAACGGCCCTGCCGTTTTTGACGAGGATCTTAAACGCCTGGGTTTGCGTCCAGATTTCCAGGTGCTTCGGTAACCTGGAGACCGGGTGCAAATAGGTGATTGAGGAGGACTGGCGCAAACGGCCCCGTGCATTGAGGGGGAAATACCCAACGCCTTGCGCAATCTCTTTGGCAAAGTCGATTTCGCGCAAACCCAACTCCTTGCCAGCCTCCACGAACGCAGCACTGGCAGGGTGGTGCGGTGCCTGCTCGACAGTGGTGTTTTCCATGACGCGGTCGTAGTAGGGTGCCATGTCCGCAGCGTTCCAACCCTTCGCACCCAGCCGTTCCCATTCATCAAAGTCAGATGGAGGCGGGCGCAGGAAGGCGCAGTCGTTGTGATTTGCGCAGCCGCCAAGAACCCTGGCGCGGGCATAGTTCAGCTCGGGTGCACGTCCTGGCAGGGTGGAAGCCATGAAGCCCCAATCATAATCTGCTGTTTGTTCGTCAAGCCGTGAAAGGTCGGTAGCTGCGGCGTCACCTTCGTCAGACTTTCCAGCTTCGAGGACAATGATGCGACCGGTGGTGCGTTCCGCCAATCGCCTGGCCACGATGCAACCCGCCGAGCCACCGCCGATGACGAGGAAATCACATTGCGTCACCCGCGCCAGCCCCACTTTTCCGCAAGTACCAAGCATTCCTTCCAGGGCAACACCGATTCTGTTGTGGTAGCCGACAACAGGCTGGAGGCAGAACTCGCATGGGCCAGTTTCAGGGATTGCCCCAGCGGCCACCCTTCGTGGTGCCCCAACAGCATGCCTGCTGCAAAACAATCGCCAGCACCGTTGCTGCCAGCAACCTCGTTCTGCGGTACGTTGACCGAGTGCTGTTCCACAACCTCGCCACTGCGGGCCATGGCTACCCCACCTTTTGGAAAATGAACGGCCACCATTGAGAGCTTCGATACTTCCATGAGGCGTTCCGCTGCCTTGCGGCATGCCGCTGGATCGGCAGCGCCATTCTTGACTGTTTCAATCTCAACCAGTGCGCCGGCTTCAAAATCATTGATGATGAGGGTGTCAAGCCACGGCAACATGGGCAGGGCGGCAGCGCGGATAATTTCTGGTGCAACGGAAACAAGCTCAATGTTTGCCTTCATGCCCACCGCCTGGGCCTTTTTTAGAACGGTAACCCAACCCGAAACATCAGCCTTCCAGGGGGCATCAAGTTTTTCATGAAGTCCCGGCAGACCCAAATGGACAATACGGGCATTGGTCTGGGAAAAATCGAAATCATCGGGTGTTTGGTATGAGTGTGCGCCACCTGAATAGAAAAACGTGCGCTTGCCAGTGGGCTTTGCCGTCATGGCAATGGTGCGGGCGGTCTTTACGTCTGTGCGCGTTTTCAGGGCCCGGCGGTCAATTCCCATCTCATCACAAATTGCCAAGAGGAAGTGACCATCAGGATCATCGCCGAGCAGTCCAATGGCTTCAACCGGGAACGGTGCGTTGAGACGTTTCAATGCAGTAGACATGTTGTGGCCCGGGCAGCCGCCATGCAGCCGTTCCGAAAGAATTTCGGCGAGGGTTTCCTCCTGGGGCCAATGGGCAATGGTGTAGTTATGGTCGACGCACCAGGCGCCACCACACATTATTCCGCTTCTTTCCATAGGGACCTGAGCTCCACGGCACAAAAAAGAGGCCCATTGTGGAATGGGCCTCCGCTATTCGCAACAGTCTTCTTTGCCTAGGCAGCCTTGGCAGGCATGCGTACCGCGTTGGAATAGGCATCCATCAGGCTGCGGGAAATATTGCCTGGCTTGAATTTATAGGGTCCAACCTCGGCAACTGGTGTTACCTCTGCGGCGGAACCTACAATGAAGCACTCGTTATAACTCGGCAAATCGTCTGGCATGATGCGGCTTTCGATAACTTCCATACCCTGCTGCTTGGCAATCGCAACGACTGTTTGGCGGGTGAGGCCATTGAGGAAACAATCGGCAATCGGCGTGTGCAATGCGCCATCGCGGGTGAAGAAAATGTTGGCACCGGTGCATTCAGCCACGCGCCCCTGCCAATCCAGCATCATGGCGTCGGCATAACCCTTCTTTTCCGCCTTGTGCTTGGAAATGGTGCAAATCATGTACAGGCCGGCGGCCTTGGCATGGACAGGTGCGCACATGGGGTCGGGTCTGCGATAGTCCGCAATGTCGAGCCTGATGCCCTTCATCTTGGTTTCAGGATCGAACATGGAAGGCCAGGCCCAAGACGCTATGGCCACGTGGATTTTGTTATGCTGGGCAGACACTGCCATCATTTCAGAACCACGGAAGGCTACTGGACGAACATACTGGTCACCACCGCCGCCGAGCTGCACGATTTTGGCCTTGGCGGCATCAAGCTCGTCCAAAGAATAGGGGATAACGAAATCCATGATCTCCGCTGACTTGTGGAAGCGGATGGAATGTTCGCGGGATTTGAAAATCTGGCCGTCGTAGGCGCGCTCGCCCTCAAAAATCGATGAGCCGTAGTGCAGGCCATGAGTGAGCACATGCACTTTAGCTTCCTTCCACGGCACGATTTCACCGTTGAACCACATCACGCCATCGCGCTGGTCAAAAGGAATAATGCTCATGATCGTCTCCCAATTCGATTTTTCTGAAAGAACAGCTTATAAGTCATTGTGAAACGAGCTAAATCAGCTATTCGCGCAATAAGATTACGTTCTAAGTTGGTTTACCGTAACAAAATGGAAGAAATATGTCAATATGGCTGACATAAATTTTGATGAAAAAATGGGCGATGCGGAAACTGTCGCCCTGATCGAGCTTTTGTTCTTTGCCTACCGAGACTTTGTGTCTGACCCCCGATGCGGTGTTGGAGCAGCTTAAATTTGGCCGTGCCCATCACCGGGTAGTGCATTTTGTCGGCCGCGATCCGGGCATGACGGTGGCACAGCTTCTGGATATCTTGCGCATAACCAAGCAAAGTCTGAGCCGGGTGCTCAAGGAACTCATCGACCAGGGATTTGTCTACCAGCTTGAAGGCGAAACCGACCGGCGCCAGCGCCTGCTGCATCTCACGCCACAAGGTGAAAGTTTGCACCAGCGCCTGATGGCGCCACAAATTTCACGCATTCGGCGTGCCATTGCTGAGGCAACTCCTGATGAGAGCTCACGCATGCGAGACATATTGTTTCATTTGATCAGCCCAGAAAACCGTGACGATGTTTTGGCCTGGGTGGAAAAGCCTGCCGAGAAGCCAGGTGAGTGAACCCCATCACATTCTTGTGGTTGATGATGATCGCCGGATTCGCGAGTTGATCAAGTCCTACCTCATGGAAAACGGCTTCATGGTTTCGGTTGCGGGCACTGCCGCAGAGGCACGCGAACGCATGCGCGGGCTCGTCTTTGATTTGCTGGTGCTTGACATCATGATGCCCGGTGAAACCGGATTGAAGTTCACGTCATCCATGCGTGCCGAGGGTATCGATGTGCCGGTGCTGATGCTGTCTGCCCTCGTGGAAACCGACGATCGCATTGCCGGTCTGGCAACGGGTAGCGACGACTACCTGGTTAAACCGTTTGAGCCGCGTGAGCTGCTGCTTCGTATCAAAAACCTGTTGCGGCGGACGAATATAGTTCCGCCTGCCACAACCGATGTGCGTTTTGGCGACTTCCTGTTCAACGTGCCGCGCGGGGAGCTGCGTCGGGATGGAGAGCTGGTGCGACTGACGTCGGGTGAAAAGGAACTGCTGCGGCAATTGGCCAACAAGTCCGGCTCGCCATTAAGCAGGCTTGAACTATCACAACCCGGTTCTGAGGACAGTGCCCGCAGCGTCGACGTGCAAATCAATCGCCTGCGCCAAAAAATAGAAAGCGATCCCACCAACCCGATTTATCTGCAAACCGTCAGAGGTGCTGGTTATGCACTATTTGTGGACAAGGAAGTCAGCGCATGAGCACGCTGTATTTCCGCTTCAACCGTTTTCTTGAGCGCCACGCGCCCACCAGGTTGCTGCCGCGATCATTGCTGATCATGGTGACTCCCATCGTGCTCCTGCAAACAATCATGGC
>JANMKJ010000223.1:0-3113 GCA_031371945.1 Rhodobiaceae bacterium | reverse complement strand
CGGAAATATTCTACGATCACGGCGACAAGATTCCCGGCGGTCCCCCGGGCAGTGCCGATGCCGATGGCGATCGCTTCATCGAGATCTGGAACCTGGTGTTCATGCAATATGAACAGGTCACCAAGCAGGAGCGTGTCAACCTGCCCAAGCCTTCCATTGATACAGGCATGGGGCTGGAACGCATTGCTGCCGTTCTGCAAGGCACCCACGACAATTATGAAACAGATCTCTTCCGCACCCTGAATGCGGCCATCGTGGAACGCACCGGCGTCCTGGCGGAAGGCAAGAACAAGGCTTCAAACCGTGTGATAGCCGATCACCTGCGGGCCTCATCGTTCCTCATCGCCGATGGTGTGCTGCCGTCCAACGAAGGCCGGGGCTACGTCCTGCGCCGCATCATGCGGCGTGCCATGCGCCATGCTGAACTGCTTGGCCAGCGCGAACCCCTGATGTGGAAGTTGGTGCCAACCCTCGTACGCGAAATGGGCACCGCCTACCCGGAATTGGTGCGCAGCGAGGCGCTCATCACCGAGACCCTGCTGCTTGAGGAAAGCCGCTTCCGCAAAACCCTTGAGCGCGGCCTGCGCATCCTTGACGACGAATCAGATGGACTGAAAACCGGTGATACGTTCAACGGCGAAACCGCCTTCAAGCTTTACGACACTTACGGATTTCCGCTCGACCTCACCCAGGATGCCCTGCGCCCGCGCGGCATCATTGTGGATACCGATCGCTTTACCGCGGCCATGAATGTGCAGAGAGCTGAAGCGCGCAAAGCCTGGAAAGGTACCGGGGACGCCAAGACCGATGCCGTATGGTTTGAGATTCGTGAAGCGGTGGGCGCCACCGAATTTTTAGGTTATGACACTGAAACGGCCGAAGGCGTTATCACGGCAATTGTTGTCGATGGCAAAAAGGCAACGTCGCTGAAGGCCGGCGACAAGGCATCCATCACCGTCAACCAGACGACTTTTTATGCAGAATCGGGCGGCCAAACCGGCGACCATGGCGTTATAAAAACCGCAGGCGGAGCAAATTTCCGGGTCACTGGAACGGAAAAGCGCTTGGGCGACGTTTTTGTGCACGTGGGTGTCCTCGACAGCGGAACGTTGGCCATAGGTGATGCGGTTGAGCTTCACGTTGACCACGCCCGGCGTTCGGGTAACCGCCAGCACCATTCTGCAACCCATCTCCTGCACGAAGCCCTGCGCAAGACCTTAGGCACCCATGTGGCTCAAAAAGGCTCCCTGGTTGAGCCCGGACGCCTGCGCTTTGACTTCTCCCACAACAAGGGCGTGAACGCACAGGAACTTGCTGCCGTTGAAGCCATGGCCAACGACATTGTCACACAAAATTCACCTGTCACAACAAGGCTCATGTCAGTGGATGCCGCAGTGGCTGAAGGGGCCATGGCCCTGTTTGGTGAGAAATACGGCGACGAGGTGCGGGTCGTGTCCATGGGGCGCAACCCGGAAGGGGCCAGCCGTCCCATCTACTCTCTCGAACTTTGTGGTGGCACGCACGTCTCGCGCACCGGTGACATCGGCCTCATCAAGATTGTTGGCGAAAGCGGCTCGGCCGCAGGCGTCCGCCGCATGGAAGCTCTGGCAGGTGCCGCGGCCCGGGAATATCTGGATATGCAGGACAAGCGCGTGACAGCCGCCGCCGCAATTCTTAAGGCATCGCCCGCTGATCTCGTGGCCCGCATTGAAAGCCTGCTCGAAGAACGCAAGAAATTGGAACGTGAGCTTGCCGAAGCCAGGAAGGCCTTGGCCATGGGCGGCGCCGCTTCAGGTGAAGCGTCTGACGTTCAGGACATCAACGGTGTGAAATTCATGACCCGCTTGCTCGGCGACATGGATTCGAAAACGCTCAAGGGCATGGTCGACGAATGCAAGGCCAAGCTGGGTTCCGGTGTGGTGGCCTTGATCAGCACCAACGCGGAGGGCAGGGCAAGTCTGTATGTAGGAGCCACAGAAGACCAGGTGAAAGCCAACAGCGCCGTTGATCTGGTGCGTGCCGGTTCAGTGGTGCTGGGTGGGAAGGGCGGTGGCGGCAGGCCTGACCTTGCCCAAGGCGGCGGACCAGATGGTGCCAAGGCACAGGACGCCTTCGTCGCAATCGCGGCACTGCTCAAGTAATCTCAGGTATCATGGTCCGGATGCTGCAGGCTCTTGAGGCGGACCAGGTCATCAGGCGTGCGGTCCTGCGCTGTCGTTGATTCCGGCAGCCTGTGCATGTCGTTGAACCAGGCAAGCCTGCTTTCCACACCCACTTGGCTCTCCAGCGGCCCGACAAGTTCCGGTTGGTCGAAGGCCCCGATGGCTAGCTCGATGTGGTCATCTCCATCCTCGCGCATGTAGAGCGGCGTTCCACACTTGTTGCAGAAGCCTCGCGCTACGATCGCGGATGACCGGAACTCGGACGGTGCGCCACGCGACCAGGTGAAATTTTCAAGCGGCACCGATACCAATGCCGCTCCCCAGCTGCCAAACGCCTTCTGGCACATGCGGCAATGGCAAATGCCCGCCTTGCCCAGTTCACCCGTGGCGCGAAACCGTACAACCCCACATTGGCATCCGCCGGAATAGCTCCTATTCATACCTGCTTCTTTCCGCCCAAATTAGTCGAAATCAACGCTTTGTTTACCATAATGGTTGCAGCGTGCGGGTTCATATATTTGAGGGAAAAGCTGTATGTCGGGAAAGGCAACTGGTAGTTTGGACCATAAGACATGGCCCAAAATACAAGCCCTGTACTTCTTCATTGCGGCCTGCAATCTGCTGGCCACGGCTTGCTGCCTGTATCTCAGCCATTTGGTCATCAATGTCTACCAATCGAGCGTGTCAGAAAATGCCGTTTACGACCGGCAAATGGCAACCGCGTGGATCATCTCCGATACGGCCGCCGACGCGGAGTCTGAATACATTAAAGTGCTCGATACAATGGCCACCGATCAGGCGAGCTCCATGTTCAAGTCCAAGGCCTACGAGTTTCGCCGGGCCATAAACCAGCTCCGCCAGGAAATTCCACTGCATTTTGAAGATGCGCCCACCAAGCGTGCCAACACGCTCCTGCGCCAGATGGACCTGGCCATGATCGACATGGAGCGC
>JANMKJ010000213.1:0-8538 GCA_031371945.1 Rhodobiaceae bacterium | reverse complement strand
GTGAAAAACTGTTTCAAAAAACCCATCAGGATTCCATCCCAAGCTGCAAATTCCGGCGGAATATGCCGTAATCGCATGTGTTCGTAAAGCAATCAAATCAGCCTGGGGGAGCGGTGATCAGGACAACTTGACCGCCGTCGTCAGGTCGCTGTTGGGAGACGAAAGTTGCGCCGGGCGTAGCCACAAGGTCTTGCTCGACCTGTTTGGCGGCATCATCCGGCGCTGGGACCAGCGTGGGGACAGCATAGGTGTGCATCGCCTTGCGCAGGCTTTCCTGCGTGAGGCTGACGAGGAAAATTGGCATCTTGCCGGAGGCTGAATCCATTATTGCGTCGGTCTTGAATGCCCGCAACACCAGCCTTTGGTCGGGCACATTGCTGATGTCATGGATCATCGTCAATTTGGCTTTCAGGCCCTGGTGCAGGGCAGGACGCGGTGCTACGGATGCCAGTTTGGCGTTCGGGTCAAGATAGGCAAAGATATCCCGCCATGTCCATTTCTGTGAAAACGACCATTGCCGAGTAGTCAGCTGATTTTGCAATGACACAAGTGTGCCGGCCCATTGGAAGCTGAATGGTTCCTCGGGTTTGCCTGCAAGATCAATACGGCGGACTGGCAGTTTTTTCCACTCTTCGGCCTGCCACTGCGCGGCATCAATGGTAAAGTATTTATCTGGCGGTGCCAAAGCCACCTCAGCCTGATCAATCCCCTTTGTGACATGGTAACTTCCGGCCACGACGAATGCGGAAAACGCAACGACGAGCAGACCCAGGGGCCTGATGCGGCGCGGCGGGATCGCTTCAATTGTGACACCGAAGGCGGCCACCAATACGATGCCAATCAATATGCCGCCCACAACATCCGATAACCAGTGAACGCCAAGGTATACCCGCGTGTAGGAAATCATGGTGACCGCAAGGCCACAAACTGCGTAAACCAGTGACCTGCTCCAGCGGCTCATGGCATGGCTTGCAAGAACTGCAAGTATGCCAAATGTGGTGGCCGACAGTGTCGCGTGACTTGAGGGAAAGCTGTAGAGTTCCGGTCCTACAAAATGATTGATCGGTCGCAGGCGATGGATTGCCTCGTTCATCCAGCCATTCGCCAGCGCCGCGACAATAAAGGTGGCAGATGATGCGATTGCGGCCCGCCATGCGCGATGCCAGAGAAGCCAGCCTACAATTGCCGCAAACACCGCCTGCAACACAAACCAATCGCCAAGCATGGTAATCGGAATCATGAATTCATCAGCCGGCGCATTGCGGATTTCCCGCATCAGGTTGAATACCGAAAGGTCGCCTGCCGGAAATGCGTTCCGGCTCACGACCCCACTCATCAACAGGATCAAGGCGAAAATGCCCAAAATCAGAACGGCTGTAAAAAACACAATCAAAAGCGAACGAGGATTTTCTGGCGCAATTGCACGCCCAAAACGGTGCATAGACCGCCCTTTTTTCGATTTTGCCCACTTCGCAATGCGCTCAAGCACATGGTCTACATAGGGAGAAAGCCCTGCGGCCAATAGTCGAATGACCCAGCCGGCGATGGCTAGAAGTACCAGTACTTCCAGTAATACAAAGGCAAGCCTGCCACTCAATTCACCGGCCAATGCCAAGCCCTGACCAATGAGAAGCCCGGGCACCAGATGCAAGGCTGCCCAAACAAGGCCCGACGAAACATTGACTGAAAGGAAATATAGCTGGCTCATGCCGAGCATGCCGACGATGCCGGGAACGACCGCTTTCACGCCAGGAACAAAGCGTCCAAGGGCTATGCTTTTCCCGCCGTGACTTTTGACAAAGCCCTCACCGCGCTCAACCAGCTGTGGAAAACGATTAAGTGGCCAAAGAGCCTTTAACCGTTGGCCAAAAAACCGGCCTGCCCAAAAGGAAATTTGATCTCCGGCAATTGCCCCGAGAGCGGTGGCCAAAAAAACCGGCCAAAATGGCAAGTGTCCCGCCCCTACCAGAATTCCTGCTCCCACCAATACAGCAGTTGAGGGCACAAAGAGGCCAATAATGAGGAGAGCTTCTCCAAACGCGATCAGGAAGACAATGACAATAGCCCACGTAGGGTTATGTGAGAAATAGTCCAGGTAAGGCTGAATGTGATCCATTGCCGAAGTGATAGTGATCGTCCTTCTTGTGCGCAGCGGCCACCGTAACATGGGAGTTGCGGTTTGATCTTCTAAAAATTTATTTCCAAAATGTCACGTTGTAAGATTTTGCGGGATAACGGCGCCAAACGTCCAGAATAATAGTTATATTTTATCCGCATTCCCCTAACATCGGGTGGCATGACAGTTTTACAAGCCAATACGACCCAACCGCAGCCACGGGCCACAATCGGCCTCTGGCTTGGTTATGGCGCCCTCTGCATCGGCATGTTCATGGCCATTCTAGATATCCAAGTCGTGGTCACGTCGCTGGTGGTCATCGAGAACGCCCTTCACATCGGCGCTGAACGCATGAGTTGGGTGCAAACGACCTATCTCATCGCTGAAATCATCTCGATTCCGTTGACCGGGCTTCTCATCCGCATTTTCACTATTCGCTGGCTATTTGTGGGTGCCATTTTCACATTTACGCTGGCTTCGATCGGTTGTGCGCTGAGCTATGACTTCGCCTCCCTGATTGTGTGCCGCGTCCTGCAGGGGTTCGCGGGCGGCGTTCTCATTCCGCTGGTTTTCTCGGCCATATTCCTGCTGTTTGGAAAAGGCTTCAATCAAACCGTTGCAACGACTGTAGGTGGCTTGCTCGCGGTTCTGGCGCCTACGCTTGGCCCCCTGATCGGCGGCTGGATTACGGATAATTACAGCTGGCACTGGCTTTTCCTCATCAATGTTATTCCGGGCATTGCCACGCTCATCGTCGGTTTTTTCGGTTTGCCAAAAGGTGACACGAGATTGCAACTCTTCAAGGACCTTGACTGGCCATCGCTGATCTTCATCGCAGTGGGTCTTGCATCACTCTTGATTGGGCTCAAGGAAGCGCCGGAAAGCGGATGGTGGACACCGAAAGTCATGGCGCTGTTCCTCACGGTCGCCGTGTGCGCCCTTCTGGCAATGAGACGCCCAACATCCGCCATTTCGTTCGTTCTGTTGAGGGACCGCAACCTGGCCTTTGGCTGTGTCTTGAGCTTTATATTGGGTGTCGGGCTTTTTGGATCGGTGTACCTGATGCCGCTGTTTCTTGCGTTCGTACAAGGCATGACACCTCTGAGCATCGGCATTGTCATTCTTGTAACTGGTATCGCCCAACTCATTTCAGCGCCTTTCATTGTGCAGATCGATCGTTTCTTGGATGCGCGCCTGCTCTCTGCCGTCGGCTTTTTGGCCTTCGCCATCGGGTTGTTCATGAGCGGCTTCCAGACCATCAATACTGGCTATGACGAGATGTTCTGGCCTCAAGTTATCCGTGGTTCATTTGTCGCACTTTGCATTCTTCCCCCCATCCGATTCGCCTTGGGCTTCATCTCCCGTGAGAATGTTGCCGACGCCAGCGGTCTTTTCAATCTGTCACGCAACTTGGGTGGTGCCATTGGCATTGCCCTCATTGACACCATTGTTTTCTCCCGCAGCCCTGAACACGCCGACAGAATCATGGATCTGCTGAAATCTGACCCTCCTGCCGCTGCAGGTTTTCTTGGTTTGGCCGCTTCTGACTTGCCGGATCCACAAGACCCATCCGGACTCATGGGGATTATGGACAGAATAGAACAGGAAAGCCTCACGCTCGCGATCAACGAGGCTTGGCTCATGCTGAGCGGGATAACGGTCTTGGCGCTTGTGGTGTTGGCCGTCATGGGGCCGATTCGAGTGCCCGGGTTTAGTGTAGGCTCCACCCGTAGCGCGATTTAATCCGCAGGTCGCAACCTCTAATTACTCCGATAAAAATGTGTCGTCGCAAATAAATTTCTCGAAAAGAATGGTTAATAACTTGACGGATCATGCCCCCGGAGGCTTGCGCCCCGGACCCTTCAAGAATTATCCATGAAACACTTGAGCTTGCCCCCAGAATCGGTCGATGCTTTGGTTATCCACAGGAACTACCAAGCTGTGGACACAACATATAGCGTTAGTATTTTGTTAACACACTAGCTATTGACGAAACTACAGGTGTGTAATAGTTTAGCGCTCAAGGACGTAAGGTTGGAAACCCGACAGTTTTTCAGGTTTCCCGAGAGTTAAAAACCAAAAAAAGCGCCTAAAAATCCGAGAAACAGTGTTTCTTGGACGGGGAAGTTTGTGACGTCAAACACGGGTTGGGTAAGGCTCCGTGGGCGTGTTTTTGTGCGCTCATGGCAATGAAAAGATAGGCAATACGAGGGACAACATGCAAGTCGAACGCAAATACACAAAGGCCGGTCAAGACGCATATGCGGAACTGGATTTCCGTCGCGCTACCAGCGAAATCAAGAATCCTGATGGTTCGATTGTTTTCCGCCTGGAAAATATAGAAGTTCCTGCATCCTGGAGCCAGGTTGCGACTGACATTCTGGCACAGAAGTATTTCCGTAAGGCCGGCGTGCCCGCCGCACTCAAACGCGTTGAAGAAAACAGTATTCCCTCCTGGTTATGGCGTTCAGTGGCCGATGAAACGGTCCTGGAAACCTTGCCAGAGAAGCAGCGCATCATTGGCGAAATGAGTTCGAAGCAGGTTTTCAACCGCTTGGCGGGTACTTGGACCTATTGGGGTTGGAAGGGCGGCTATTTCAACACCGAGGAAGACGCACGCGCGTTCTATGACGAACTCTGCTACATGCTGGCCACCCAGAAATGTGCCCCAAACTCGCCGCAGTGGTTCAACACCGGTCTGCACTGGGCCTATGGAATTGATGGCCCCGGCCAGGGTCACTTCTATGTCGACCACGAAACCGGCAAGCTTACCAAGTCAAAATCGTCCTACGAACATCCGCAACCCCATGCATGCTTCATCCAAGGCGTGGCTGATGACCTCGTCAACGAGGGCGGCATCATGGACCTTTGGGTGCGCGAAGCACGACTGTTCAAATATGGTTCCGGTACTGGTTCGAACTTCTCGCACTTGCGTGGCGAAAGTGAAAAACTCTCCGGTGGCGGCAAGTCTTCCGGCCTCATGAGCTTCCTCAAGATCGGTGACCGCGCTGCCGGCGCCATCAAGTCCGGTGGCACCACCCGCCGCGCTGCGAAAATGGTCGTTGTCGATGTGGACCATCCAGATGTCGAAGAATATATCGACTGGAAGGTGAAGGAAGAGCAGAAGGTCGCGGCTCTTGTGACAGGTTCCAAGATCGTCAAGAAGCATCTGGCTCTGATCATGAAGGCCTGTGTGAATTGCGAAGGACCTGGCGATGATTGCTTCGAAATTGAAAAGAACCCTGCCCTCAAGCGTGCGGTGAAGGATGCCCGTCGCAACATGGTGCCCGACAACTACATCAAGCGGGTCGTGCAGTTTGCCAAGCAGGGCTATACCGAACTTGAGTTTGATGCCTACGATACCGATTGGGATGGCGAGGCTTACCGCACGGTATCGGGCCAGAACTCCAATAACTCAGTACGTGTGACCGACGAGTTCCTCCGCGCTGTTGAAACCAATGGCACATGGAACCTGAATGCGCGCATGTCAAATAAGGTCACGAAAACCCTGCAGGCCCGCGACCTGTGGGACAAAATCGGCCATGCCGCCTGGGCATCCGCCGACCCTGGCATCCAATATCATACAACCATCAATGACTGGCACACCTGTCCCGCATCGGGCGAGATCCGTGCCTCCAATCCATGCTCGGAATACATGTTCCTGGATGACACGGCGTGTAACTTGGCTTCGCTGAACTTGCTGCAGTTCCGCAACCCGACAACGGCGAAATTTGATGTTGAATCCTACGAACACGCCGTGCGGTTGTGGACGATGGTTCTCGAAATCAGCGTTCTCATGGCCCAGTTCCCGTCAAAGGAAATCGCCAAGCTGTCGTACGACTACCGTACGCTGGGCTTGGGCTTTGCCAACATCGGTGGATTGTTGATGACCGATGGCATCGCCTACGACAGCCACGAGGGCCGCGCCATTTGCGGGGCGCTTTCTGCCATCATGACCGGCATCTCCTATGCCACGTCTGCTGAAATGGCAAAAGACCTGGGACCATTCCCCGGCTTTACCAAAAACCGCGAACACATGCTGCGCGTCATGCGCAACCATCGCCGCGCGGCCTATGGCGCTGCCGTGGGATATGAAGAAGTGAGTATCGCTCCTGTTCCATTGAGCGAGCTTGATTGCAAGGACCGTGATCTCATCACCCACGCCCGCAAGGCATGGGACAAGGCCGTTGAACTGGGTGAGGCCCATGGCTTCCGTAATGCGCAGGCAACTGTTGTGGCTCCAACCGGCACCATCGGCCTTGTCATGGACTGTGATACGACGGGGATCGAGCCGGACTTTGCGCTGGTGAAGTTCAAGAAGCTCGCCGGAGGTGGTTATTTCAAGATCATTAACCAGGCAGTGCCCGAAGCTCTTCGCACCTTGGGCTATGAAGCCACCCAGATTGAAAAAATCATCAACTACGCCGTGGGTCATGGCACCCTGCAGGACGCCCCTGCCCTTAACCATGCACAACTCATGGCGAAAGGATTTGGCGAAGCCCAGATCAGGTCCATCGAGGATGGCCTTGCATCAGCCTTTGACATCAAGTTTGTGTTCAACAAGTGGACCCTTGGCGAAGATTTCTGCAAATCGGTGCTGAAAATCACCGACGCGCAGCTCAACGACTACAGTTTTGACCTGCTCTCGCACATCGGCTTCTCAAAGGCTGATATCGACAAGGCCAACATCCACGTCTGCGGGGGCCATGACACTGGAAGGTGCTCCCGGCTTGAAAGACGAGCACTTGCCGGTCTTTGACTGTGCCAATGCCTGTGGCCGCCTTGGCAAACGCTACCTCTCGGTGGAAAGCCACATCCGCATGATGGCGGCATCACAACCGTTCATCTCCGGTGCCATTTCCAAAACCATCAACATGCCGAACGAAGCATCAGTTGCCGATTGCAATTCGGCTTATATGCTGTCGTGGAAATTGGGTGTGAAGGCCAACGCGCTCTATCGCGATGGTTCGAAGCTGTCCCAACCCCTGTCCACCCAACTCATTGCTGACGATGTTGATGAGGGAGACGATGCGGTTGAAAGCTTCATGGGCAAGCCAATGGTTCAGCGTATTGAAACCATCGTGGAAAAGGTCATCGAAATTGCCCGGGGCCGTGACAAGCTTCCAGGTCGCCGGAAGGGCTATACCCAGAAGGCGGTGGTGGGTGGTCACAAGGTCTACCTGCGTACCGGTGAATATGACGATGGCAAGCTTGGTGAAATCTTCATCGACATGCACAAGGAGGGTGCTGCCCTTCGCGCTATGATGAACAACTTCGCCATATCGGTGTCTGTTGGCCTGCAATACGGTGTGCCGTTGGAGGAATACGTTGATGCCTTCACGTTCACCAAATTTGAACCCGCCGGCATGGTGCAAGGCAACGAGTCGATCAAGAATGCCACGTCCATTCTGGACTATGTGTTCCGTGAACTTGCTGTCTCATACCTCGGCCGTAACGATCTGGCCCATGTAGAAGCCTCTGAAATGGGCTTTGATGCCCTCGGCAAGGGCATTGATACGGATGAACCCAAAGCGCCAGCATCTGTTCCCGCGCAAAAGTTCATGTCTTCGGGCTTTGTGAGAAAGCAGAACCTCTCAAATGTCGTGGTCATGCCGCAAGGTGCAACCATGGCATCGTCACCTGCCCACGCTTTGCAAATGCGCGCGGCAGAATCGATGACCGTTGGCGCGTTGGCCCTGGCTGAAGTACCTGTGGCACATGTTTATGAACAGCCTGCCGTCGCATCAGCAGCCCTTTCCGCCACTGACCAGCGGATCAGAGCAAAACTGCAAGGCTATGAGGGCGATAGTTGTGGCGAATGCGGAAATTTCACGCTCGTGCGCAATGGAACGTGCCTGAAATGCAATTCATGCGGTTCCACGAGTGGATGTTCATGATGAACGTCACGATTTCTTAGCTTGAAGGAACATGCCCGCACTTGTTGCGGGCATTTTCATTTCACGAAATGAAAAATTGAAGCAGATGATTTTGTCGGCAACTCAATTTGCGCGATCGTTTTCCAAGCTGGAAAGAAAGAATCGCCTTCACGGTGGTTGAAACATGACTTCAAAGCGCTCAAATTTTCTTCAGACAGCAACGTGTCCCACTTCGGGATTCGATCCAAAAATTTTTCGCTCGCGTGTTGAATCGAGAGCTCACTCCGTTTTTTCAACAATTATTTTTAACTGTGGCGGATTCGCATCACTCCCCTCGAGAGAAAAATTTGCTGACATTCGATCACCGAAATCGCTCTCCTTCCGTATACGGAGGAGCTGTATTTTCGCTGAATTTGTTGATTCATTCAGGCAGATTCGGATTTCTGTCCGTATACGGAGGATATGCCCTGCACCTGTGCCATTTACCATTTGTTAGGCTAATCCAGGTGATACACAACATGTTGACGGCATATTGCCGAATCACAC
>JANMKJ010000169.1:0-10011 GCA_031371945.1 Rhodobiaceae bacterium | reverse complement strand
CGACCCTGCAGTTTAAAGACATCTGGACCGCCGGCAGCTGCCGGCATCGCATCCGAAATGAGCATCATCCGCGACTTTGGCTTTGCAGCAATGGCGATTTTCATGGCAGCATCATGTACATGAAGGCCATCTGCAATCAGGCCGCAATAACTCTGTTGGTCCAAGAGGGCGGCACCGACCATTCCCGGTTCACGGCCATTTAGCTGGCTCATGGCATTGAAAATATGGGTAAAGGCACGAGCCCCTGCGTTCAGGGCAATCTGAACTTCGGCAAGCGTGGCATCGGAATGCCCGAGACTGATGAGTACGCCCCGCGCCGCCAGCGACCGAATGAATTCAGCCCCGACGCGGTTCGGGGCCAGCGTAAGCATGACTTTTCCACATCCGGCATTTGCAATCTGCGCAACATCCTCTTCAGTCATCTCACGAATGAAATTGGCATCATGGGCACCCTTGCGGTTTCTATCGAGAAATGGCCCTTCGATATGAATGCCCAAGACACCTGGAATATTGGCATGCCTGGCAGCTTTCACCGCCGCAATAGCTTCACTAAGAATGGCGGGTGTATCCGTTATGACCGTGGGCAGCAGGCCCGTTGTTCCAAATTTGCGGTGCGATTCGGCCATCTGCCTCACCGTATCGAGAGTGGGGTTGTCATTCAACAGTGCGCCGCCGCCACCGTTCACCTGCACATCAATGAAACCTGGTGCAATCAGGCCGCCGCCGAGCTCGATCACGTCGATGTTGCTGGCCAACGCGGCTGTTGGCAAAATCTCTGAAATGCGCGTTCCTTCAACGACAACAGCGAGACCTTCGCTGATGGACTCGCCATCAAAAACGCGTGCGCCCTTAAGTGCAAAGGCCATTAAACTGTCTCCGTTACTTTCTTGAGCAAACGTGGCCTGTCTGGATCGCGTCCCCGTGCAGTTGCGACCGCCTCAATGAACCGATAGGCGGTTTGGATAATTGAAATGGATTCAAGCAGCGGATGACCACTGGGTGCAAAGGGCAAACCACCTAATTCCGCCACTAAGACGTTGGCACCTGTCCGCCTTATCTTGACCAACGCATCTCTGGAAGAATCCCGCGATTTGTCTTCGGGCGAATAGGCCAGAACCGGGTAGCCATCGCCTAACAATTCGAGCGGCCCATGCATCACTTCCGCAATGGAATAGGCCTCTGCATGAACAGCACAGGTTTCTTTCAGCTTTAATGCCGTCTCAGCGGCAATGGGAAGAGTTGGTCCACGGCCAATCACATACAATGACTCGGCGTTACTCACCATTTCAACCACATCCGGCCAGTCAATCAATGCGGCACGGGCAAGGCGTTCGGGCAAATCGGCAATGGCACCAAGCATGGTCTTGTCATTCAACCAGTGCGCAACAATTGCTGCACCGGCAACCAGCGAAACAATAAATGATTTGGTCGCCGCAACGCTCAATTCGGCTCCTGCGTGGAGTGGCAGGAAAATATCGGCAGCCTGTGCTGCGGGTGAGTCCTCGACATTGACTACAGCAACTGTAAATGCGCCTGCGCGCCGGGCGGCATTTTGCAGCGCCACAATATCAGGACTTTTTCCCGATTGCGAAATGGTGAGGCAAAATCCGTCTCTCACATTGAGTTCAGCGCCATAGACCGACACAACTGACGCACCCATGGAACAGCAGGGCACACCCGTTTGGATTTCGGTGAGGTATTTGAAATAGCCCGCAGCGTTGTCGGAACTTCCACGCGCCGAGGTTATGATCACGGGTGGCGGTTTGAGCCGCAATCTGGCTCCGATCTCTCGCAGCTTGTTCTCATTGTTCTGGAGAAAACGGGAGACGGCCTCTGGCGCTTCAGCAGCTTCTCTTGCCATATGGCTCATGATTTGCTCCCGGGTGCAATGGTCAGCTCAGCGACAAAATCGTAACTGTCGCCGCGGTAGTGACTGCGCGTGTATTCGACAATACGCCCGTCAGGCAGATAGGAAATTCGCTCAATGAAAAGCGCCGGACTGCCGTTTGGCATGTCGAGCAATTTCGCCTCCTGCGCTGAAAGTGCGGTCGCATGAAGTCGCTGCAATGCCCGCACCGGTCTCACGCCGACCTTATCAAGTGCCGAATAAAGCGAGCCATGGACGTTTTCGGGCCGATCAAGAAATTTGGCAGGGATTACCGCAAGCTCAATTGCCATGGGTTCACCGTCGGCGCGGCGCAGGCGATGGAAGCGCGAGACAAATTCACCAGGAGAAATTGAAAGCTTGAGGGCCTCTTCCGGGGTCGGCAATCCCGTTGAGCGATCCAGCCAATCCGCGTCTGTCTTGAGTCCGCGCAATTCCATATCCTGGGTAAAACTTGTCAGCCGCGACAGCGGCTGCTCCAGCCGCCGTGCCGGACCACTCACGTAAGTTCCCGAACCGCGCCTTTGCACGAGAACACCTTCTGTAACTAATTCGGTAAAAGCTGTTCGCACTGTAACGCGTGAAACATTCAGCATGGCGGCCACATCGCGCTCACTGGGAATGGAGTCGCCCGCTTTCAAGTCTCCGGCAGCAACTGCCTCGCGTACCAGCTTTTTCACCCGTGCATAGAGGGGCGCACTACTGCCCAATTCAAAACGCTTGGCCGAGAAAATTGAAGTTGCCGTGCTCATGCCCACGACCTCGAAACACCTGAAGCATCCCGCGCCATCATGATTGCCCCATCCATCGCGTCTGCCACCGGCGGGACAAGCGCCTGCTTGACGTCCGCATCAAGGTAAGGCGGATAAACCCGAGATATGCCGCCAAGCAAACACAATGTTCCCGCACCACGCGCTAAAAGCGCCCGACCCAGGCTGGAAATGGCTGCAGCCCCCTCGATGACAATGGTCATGCCATGCACATCGCCCTTGGCCGCACTTTCAAATACCAGCGGTGCCATTCGGCCATAGTCCTTGGGCATGGCCTTTTCTGACCAGCGCGAAAGATCGAAACGCGTTCTCCCCACCAATGTGAGCACTTCCTCTATGAGCGGTGTCGGCTGCAAAAGCCCATCAATTGCAAGTGCTGCACGGCGTACCGCATGGTGACCCAGCCAAGCACCTGAACCGTGGTCGCCCAATGCAAAGCCCCAACCCCCAACCATGTGACGAACACCCTTGATCACCGCAAATCCGATGGAACCCGTACCCGCAATGACAATCCCGCCATCGCCACCCGCAAAAGCACCCATGCAGGCCGCAAATGCATCGTTGTCTGCTGTTACGGATGCGAAAGGCAGATTGGCCTTCACGATCTTTTCAGCCCCCATGGATGTGACGAGTCCCGCAAGACCAAGACCCGCGTGGAGTTGCAGGGTTTTCAGCTCTGCCTTGGCGGCGGCCTCCTCCGCAGTGGCGATGATGTTGGCTAGTGCCCCATCGAAACTCTGGTAAATATTTGAAGAACCGCCAGTAGCCTCGCCCAGAATACTTCCCGCCAGATTGCGGATGCGAGCCCGACACCGGCTTCCACCGCCGTCAATTCCCAGGAAGTATTGTTGTCCCTCGACCATCGCCGTACAATACCAAACTAATACCAAATTGGAAGCGATTTGTTAGGAGCTAGATAAAATTGCCCATAATTAGGAGATAAATGGTGGTTAATAATTAGTTCTGGACAAGTGGTAGCTATTTGGTATTAATACAGCATGGTCAGCACGGAACAACATTTGGACGATTTCAAAGCCATTGAAACCTGGGCTGACGCTGACATTTTAAGCGCCCTTGTGGGTGGCCAAGAGCGTGCCATCGCCGCTGTCAGGTTGGCCATTCCCCAGATATCCACTGCCGCCACGGCACTTGCAGGCCGCCTGGCCCAAGGCGGCAAACTTTACTATGCCGGTGCGGGAACATCCATTCGCATCGGGGTTCAGGACGGTTCCGAATTGCCCGCAACATTCGGCATGGCAGAAGACAACATTGGCTATCTCATTGCTGGCGGACGGGCTGCAATGTTCGACACACTCGCCGACGCCGAAGATGATGTTGAAGCCGGCACGCGGGCTGCCTCATCACTTAAAAAAAACGATACGGTTGTTGCAATCGCCGCATCGGGCACGACCCCCTTCACCATTGCAATAGCCAAACGGGCCCAGGAAATCGGGGCGTTTGTCATCGCGGTTGTGAACAATGCCAATTCGCCGCTGGGTGCTGCGGCAGATCAAGAAATTCTCTTGGGCTCAGGTGCTGAAGTCATTGCCGGGTCCACCCGCATGGGTGCCGGGACCGCGCAAAAGGCCGCCCTGAACTTGCTCTCAACTCTCGCCCACATCAAACTCGGGGCTGTTCACGACGGCATGATGGTCAATGTCCAGGCAGACAATGCTAAACTCAAGAAACGGGCGCAAGGGATTGTGTCCCTGATCACCGGCGCCAAAAATGAGGCCGCCATAAAGGCACTCGATATCTCGCGAGGTGAAGTGAAACCCGCAATCCTGTTATGCTCGGGAGTGGCTACAATTGACGAGGCCCGCCAAAAGCTGCTTGAATCACACGGGAATTTGCGATTGGCCCTGCAAAGCGTCGGTGCAAACTAAGAAACCACCAAAGTCCAACACAAGAAAAGGGAGACGATAATGTTAAAGACTGGATTTAAAACACTACTGCTCGCGGCAGTCGCAACAGCGGCATTTGCAGGCACTGCTTCCGCCGGAAAGCTCGTCATCGAAAGCTGGCGCAACGACGATGCAACGATTTGGAAAGAGAAGATCATTCCAGCGTTTCAGGCCAAGCATCCTGATATCACCGTTGAATTCACCCCAACCGCACCGAAGGAATACAACGCAGCACTGAATGCCCGCCTTGAAGGCGGTACAGCCGGTGACATTATTACCTGTCGTCCATTTGACGCTTCACTTGAGCTTTTCAACAAGGGCCATCTTGCAGCACTCAACGATTTGCCGAGCATGGCTGGCTTCTCCGACGTGGCTAAAAGCGCATGGACCACCGATGACGGAAAATCCACGTTCTGCGTTCCCATGGCATCGGTCATCCATGGTTTCATCTACAACAAGGATATTTTTGCTGAGCTGAAACTGAGCGAACCAAAGACTGAAGAAGAATTCCTTGCTGTCCTCGAGGCCGTCAAGAAGGACGGCAAGTATACGCCGCTGGTATTAGGCACCAATGACCAGTGGGAAGCCGCCACCATGGGCTTCCAGAACATTGGACCCAACTATTGGAAAGGCGAAGAAGGCCGCAAGAAGTTGATCGACGGCACCAGCAAGCTTACCGATCCAGAATATGTGAACACGTTTGCCGCCCTTGCAAAATGGGCGCCTTACATGGGCGATGGCTACAAGGCTCAAACCTATCCTGACAGCCAAAACCTGTTCGGACTTGGCAAGGGCGCTGTCTATGCCGCGGGTTCATGGGATATCTCCACCTTCCGTGGCCAAAATGTGCCGATGGGCGCATTCAAGGCACCACCTCCTGCAGGATCGACGGATTGCTACATCTCCGATCACACCGATATCGGCATTGGCATGAACGCCAAAACTCCCAACGCTGCTGATGCGAAGGTGTTTCTTGACTGGATCGGATCTGACGAGTTTGCCAACATTTTCGCAAATGCTTTGCCAGGCTTCTTCCCATTGTCCAATGCCAAGGTCACCTTGTCTGATGATGTGGCGCAGACTTTTGTTGGCTGGCGCGGCGAATGCAAGTCAACAATCCGCGATTCATACCAAATCCTGTCGCGCGGTACGCCAAACCTTGAAAACGAGATGTGGAATGTTTCCGCACAGGTTCTCAATGGCACCATGACACCGGAAGCGGCGGGCGCCCAGCTCGAGGATGGCTTGAAGAAGTGGTACGCGCCTCACCAAAAATAATTTAACAATACGGGGGGACTACCGACAGGTTCGGTGGTCCCTCTCGACGGAGCGGGGAAAATGGCGGAACAGCCAGCGGCAGCAAACACAGACATCGTCGGAATGGCACGGGGATCATATCTGTGGATGCTGGCATTCTTCCTGGCGCCTGCCGTGATTATCTACACCGTCTTCTCGATCTACCCGCTATTTGCCACAATCTTCAATTCGCTTTACTTGCGCCAGCCCGATGGCACCTTCATCTTCAATGGATTGGGCAACTTCCACACATTGTTGACTGACACCACATGGTCGGCGCCGTTTTGGAACGCCTTTCGCAACAATTGCTATTTCTTCCTGATCCACATGTGCGTGCAGAATCCAATAGGCTTGGCCCTTGCAGCCATGCTTAGCCTGCCACAGCTGCGCCTGCGTGCGGCCTATCGTACTCTCATATTCATGCCCACCATGCTGTCAGTCGTCATCATCGGCTTCAGCTGGCAACTGATACTTTCTCCGCTCTGGGGCATCGCAAAGATGCTGCTGCAAACGGTTGGCCTTGGATTTCTGTTTGGTCCGTGGCTCGGCCAGGAACACACCGCCCTGCTGACCATATCCCTGATTTCCGTTTGGCAGTTCGTGGGGATTCCCATGATCCTCATCTATACGGCACTCCTGGCCATTCCCGATGAACTCGTCGATGCAGCCACGGTCGATGGCCTCAATCAATTCCAGACCTTCATCTGGGTAAAGCTTCCACTCATCTGGCCCACCATCGGCCTGGTATCCGTGCTGACATTCGTCAACAACTTCAATGCCTTTGATCTCATATATGCGATGAAAGGTGCGCTGGCCGGCCCCAATTTTTCGGCTGATATCATGGGCACACTCTTTTACCGCACATTCTTCGGCAACCAGCTGCAACTTGGCGATCCTTCGATGGGCTCGACGATCGCCACCATGATGCTGGTCGTGATCCTCGCCGGCGTCATGATCTACCTCTTTCTCATCCAGCGGCGCATCCAGCGCTACGCATTTTGAGCAACGCCATGCGCAAGCACTCCAGTGCAGTTATCGTACACGGCGTTCTCATCGCCTACACGATATTGGCGCTATTCCCCATCCTTCTCGTGATCATGAATTCCTTCAAAGCCCGCAAGGCCATTTTCGGCTCGCCGCTCTCCATTCCCCTGCCCTCCACATTCTCCACCATTGGCTACGACAAGGTGTTCGGCGACAGTTCAATTGTGAGCTACTACCTCAACTCCATCACCGTGACCGGTGGCACGATATTCTTTACCCTGCTGTTTGGGTCCATGGCGGCCTGGGCGCTGAGCGAATACAAGTTCCGTGGCAACACCTTGCTCACGCTCTTTCTCGCAATAGGCATCATGGTGCCGATCAGGTTGGGTTCCGTGGCCATCATCCAACTTATCGTGCAGTTAAACCTGATCAATACCCTGACTGCCTTGATCCTTGTTTACGTGGCACAGAATTTGCCGTTGGCTATTTTCATTCTCTCTGAATTCATGGCGCAGATTCCAAAAGACCTGCGTGAGGCGGCAAGGTGCGATGGCCTGAGCGAGTACAACATATTTTTCTTCATCGTCATGCCACTCTTGCGTCCGGCGATGGCGACCGTCGCCGTATTCACCATGATACCCGTGTGGAACGACCTGTGGTTCCCGCTGCTGCTGGCGCCAACGGGAGGAAAGCAGACCATAACGCTGGGCATCCAACAGTTCCTGGGTCAATATATTACCGACTGGAATTCGGTCCTTGCCGCGCTGTCAACGGCCATCATTCCGGTTCTCGTTCTCTACATCATCTTCTCCCGCCAACTGATCCGTGGTTTGACCTCGGGTGCCGTAAAGTGAGCACACCATGTCCGAAGTAAAAATCGAGAAGCTCTGTAAATCCTATGGCCCGGTGGACGTATTGAAAGACATTGATCTCACCGTGGAGGATGGCAGCTTTGTGGTGCTCGTGGGTCCCTCGGGCTGTGGGAAGTCCACGTTGCTGCGTTCAATTGCTGGCCTTGAGGCCGTTAAATCAGGAACCATGACGATTGGTGGCAAAACCATAAACGACTTGCCGCCGGCCCAGCGCGAAATTGCCATGGTGTTCCAGTCCTACGCCCTTTATCCGCACATGGACGTCTATGCCAACATGGCGTTTGGGCTGAAATTTGCCAAGACACCGAAGGCCGAAATTGATGCCAGGGTGGGCGAGGCTGCACGCATTCTCCAACTTGAGCCATTGCTCAAACGGCGCCCACGGGAGCTGTCTGGTGGCCAGCGGCAGCGTGTCGCCATTGGCCGCGCTATTGTGCGCAAGCCACAGGTCTTCTTGTTTGACGAACCGCTCTCCAACCTGGATGCAGCACTCCGCATAAATACCCGCGTTGAAATCGCCAAACTGCACAAGATGCTGAATGCCACCATCGTTTATGTGACCCATGACCAGGTGGAGGCAATGACGCTGGCAGACAAGATCGTGGTGATGAACAAGGGGCGCATTGAACAAGTGGGTAGGCCCCTCGATCTCTACTACAAGCCGGCCAACATCTTTGTCGCGGGCTTCATCGGGTCCCCAGCCATGAATTTCCTCCCCGCCACGATCCACGGTGATAAAACACTGGTCCTGAGCGATGGCCAGAAATTAGTCGTAGCGCTTCCCGCCAAGGCTAAGTCAGGTGATGCCGTAACAATCGGCTTCCGCCCTGAGCATATGACTTCAGGAAGCAATGGTGCACTGAAACTCAAGGGCACCGTCGACATCATTGAACGCCTGGGGGAAACCGGATTTATGCATGTGCGGCTTAATTCTGGAAATACCATAATTGCAGCAATTAGCGGCGATCCCGGCATCAGGTCAGGCGATGCCACCACTATCAGCTTTAACCACAGTCATTTGCATCTCTTCGACCATGAGGGAATGCGCATTTCAACCTGACTTCGTCAACTAGCGGCACTAGCCCAACACGACCACGCGCGTCCCGACCTCAACCCTGTCATAGAGGTGAACGACATCCGTATTCAACATGCCGATGCATCCTGCCGTGGTCTTGCCACCAATCTGGGATGGCTTTGCTGCACCATGGATACGATTGATTGTATCGACCTCACCCTGGTAGAGATACATGGCACGTGCCCCCATCGGATTGTCGAGCCCACCCGGCATGCCATTGATATATTTGGCAAGTGAAGGCTTCTCCTCGAGGTGATATGGGGCTGGAACCCAAACGGGCCATTTGGCCATGCGCTTGATCGTTGCCTCGCCGGTCCACGCCATGCTTGATTTGCCCACAGCCACGCCGTAGCGCATCGCCTGGCCATTTCCCGTTACATGGTAGAGAAACCGGTGGGTGGTGTCGACGACAATGGTTCCCGCGGGCTCATTGGTTTTATAGGCCATTTCCCGCCGCCTGAATTTGTAACTCACATCCATCGCTTCGGCATCGCGAACAGGAAATGGCTCAGCTGATTGCACCCGCGAAGTGGGAACGAGGCTTGCAAAAAATGCAGAACCAAGCAAAGTCCGGCGTGAAATTGGCTCCAATTTGGTCACTCCCTGAGAATGACGAAATTATAGGGAATTCCGGTGCATCAGGCAAATCTCAATCACGGCACCCCCGAAGCGGGTCGAGCCTTACCCCTTTACTTTGGTAACAGCTTCCTGAACGCTTCGATTTCGCTTTGAGGTGCGCTGACCAGGTGAGGTTTATCCGGCCAGGCGCCAGATTGCACTTCTTCAACGAACGTCTTGAAGGCATTCACACGCATATCCTGAATGCGGGCATACTCTGCGGCCAGGTCTGCATATTTCTTGGCGTGGCGGGGTACGTGGGACGTGTTATAACCCAAAACGTCACAGGCAAAAAGATACTGGCAATCGCCACCCTTGCCACCTCCCATGGAGACCATGAAAAGTGAGGTTCGTTTGGAAATTTCTGCAGTCACTTCTGGAGGAACAACCTCGATCTCGACCCCGAAAGCCCCAGCCTCTTCATAGCGCTTGCACATCTCCCAGACTTCCAGGGCGCTGGCCGCTGTCTTGCCTACGGCCTTGAAGCCACCCGTCCATGTGCATTTCGAGGGGATGAGACCCACATGGCCAATCACCGGCACCGCTTCAACGGCAAGGGCCCGCACCACGCCGAATGATGCCGCGCAATAGATCGCATCGGCACCTG
>JANMKJ010000154.1:0-14203 GCA_031371945.1 Rhodobiaceae bacterium | reverse complement strand
GCTGATGGTTGCCACGAACATGAGGCCCTGGGGCTTCAGCATGCTGGCGCAGATCCGGGTGAAACTTTGCGGATTATTGACGTGCTCGATGACTTCCATGTTGAGGATGACGTCAAACTGCTCGCCCGCTGCCGCCAGGTCCTCGGCGGTGCCGCAGCGGTAGTCGATGGCAAGCTCGGTTTCGCTGGCATGGACGGTTGCGGTTTTGATGTTCCTATCGGAAGGGTCCACGCCCACCACATCTGCCCCTAGCCTCGCCATGGGTTCGCACAACAGTCCGCCGCCGCAACCTATGTCGAGAAAGCGCAGTCCGGTGAATGGCTTGGGGTCAAAGGGGTCACGGCCGAAGCGGGCGCAGACCTGTTCCTTGATATATTGCAGGCGCACCGGGTTAAAGACGTGCAGCACGCCGAACTTGCCCTTGGGATTCCACCATTCGGCGGCCATCTTTGAGAATTTTTCGACTTCCGAAGGATCGAGAGTGGTGGCATTCATATGACATATCCAAAATTGTTGTGGCATTATTGCATATGCCTAGGCCCTCATCTATGAGTACGCCGCGTCGCACCCTTTGGGGTGCTTTTGTGGTTAAGAAAGGTTTTGGCCGATGGGCCGTTTGGTCATGAAGTTTGGCGGCACGTCGGTGGCGGACATTGACCGCATCCGCAACGTGGCCCGCCATGTCCTGCGCGAGGTCAAGGCCGGGCACCACGTTGCCGTTGTCGTATCGGCCATGGCAGGAACCACGGACCGCCTGGTGGGCTGGTGCAAGGAAGCAGCACCGGTGCATGATGCGCGCGAGTATGATGCGATTGTAGCCTCTGGCGAACAGGTCACGGCCGGACTTCTGGCCATTGTTTTACAGGACATGGGCGTATCGGCGCGATCGTGGCTTGGCTGGCAGATTCCCTTGAAAACCGATGGGGTGCATGCATCCGCCCGGATTGCTGAAATTGACGCAACCGACATCAGAAAGCGCATGGAGCAGGGACAAGTTGCCGTCATTGCCGGTTTCCAGGGCATTGGACCGGACCGGCGCATCACCACGCTGGGGCGCGGTGGTTCGGATACCTCGGCAGTGGCGATTGCTGCTGCAATTGATGCCTCGTGCGATATTTATACGGATGTGGATGGTGTCTACACGGCTGACCCCCGCATTGTGACGGCGGCGCGCAAGCTCGAGCGGATATCCTACGAGGAAATGCTGGAGCAGGCTTCGCTGGGGGCCAAGGTGCTGCAGACACGGTCGGTAGAACTTGCCATGGTGTACAAGGTGCCATTGCAGGTAAGGTCGAGTTTTGAAGCGCCTGATTCACCCAACCAGAATAATCCAAACGGCACCGGCCCCGGCACGATCGTATGTGATGAGGATAAAATCATGGAACAGCATGTAGTGAGCGGCATTGCCTATTCGCGCGATGAGGCGAAAGTTTCGATCCGCAAGGTGAAAGACCAACCCGGCGTGTCGGCTGCGGTGTTTGGCCCGCTGGCCGAAGCTGACATCAGCGTTGACATGATCGTGCAGAATGTTTCGACCGATGGCTCCACCGCCAACATCACCTTTACAGTTGCCAGGAAAGACCTGCGCAAGGCCATTGAGGTTCTGACCAGCAACAAGGACAAGCTGGGCTATCTCGAGCTCAGCCATTCGGCTGACGTGGCCAAGGTATCGGTCGTCGGCATCGGCATGCGCAGCCACGCCGGTGTTGCCGCCAAGATGTTCCGCTCGCTCGCCGACAAGGGCATCAATATCCAGGCGATCACGACCTCGGAAATCAAGGTGAGCGTGCTGATCGACGAGGCCTATACCGAACTCGCCGTCAGGGCCCTGCACCAGGCCTATGGACTAGAGGCGGCATAACCCATGTTGCCTCCTTCCTGCCAAAGACCCGTAGGCATCTGGCGATATAAACGCCAGCGCGAGGACACCTGCTGATGGTACATTCCGCCCTCGGCCCGCGTGTCCTGCTTCGGCGGCTCCGCGAGGTCATGGCGGAGCCGGAAACGGCACAAAAACGCCTCGACAAGATTGCGACACTCATTGCCGCCAACATGGTTGCCGAAGTGTGTTCCATTTATGTGATGCGCCCCGGACAGGTGCTTGAGCTCTATGCCACCGAGGGCCTGAAGAGCAGTGCCGTGCACAAATCCAAGCTTAAACTGGGTGAGGGGCTTGTCGGCCTTATCGGCGAGCAGGCCATTGGCCTCAACCTGGCTGATGCACAGCACCATCCGTCATTTAAATACCTGCCGGAAACCGGAGAGGAGATCTACAACTCCTTCCTTGGCACACCGATCATGCGCGGTGGCACGGTTATCGGCGTGCTGGTTGTGCAAAACCGCACGCGCCGACAGTATTCCGATGAGGAAGAAGAAGCCCTGCAGACCACCGCCATGGTGCTGGCCGAAGTCATTGCTTCCGGCGAGCTGCGGGAAGTGGCGCGCGAGGTTGCGGCGGACGTTGCCCATATGCGCAGCCACCATTTGCGTGGCGAATCCCTGGCCGACGGCATTGCACTGGGCCACGTGGTTTTGCATGAACCGCGTGTTGCGGTCCACAACCTGATTGCCGAAAACATCCCGGAGGAACGCAAGCGACTGGCCGCGGCAGTTGAACAGCTGCATTTGCAGGTAGACCAGTTGCTGGATGGCACGGACTCCATGCGAGGCGGCGACTATTCCGACGTGCTCGAAACCATTCGCATGTTTGCCCATGACAAGGGTTGGGTCACCCGCTTGGGCGAGGCAGTGGATACGGGACTGACGGCCGAGGCCGCGGTGGAGCGGGTGCAGAATGACAACCGGGCGCGCATGATGCGTACACCGGATGCTTACCTGCGCGAACGCATGCATGATCTCGACGATCTTTCCAACCGGCTGATGCGCATCCTGACCGGTGCGGTTGCCACGGCTTCGCGCAGCGACCTGCCAACCAACGCCATTATCGTTTCGCGCAACATGGGCCCTGCCGAACTGCTGGATTATGACCGCACGAAAATTCGCGGCGTCATCCTGGAGGAAGGCGGCAAGACCAGCCATGTGGCCATCGTGGCGCGAGCCCTTGGCATCCCCGCAGTCGGCCAGGCTTCAGGGCTGATCGATCTCGTCGATACGGGAAGCTCAATCATCATTGATGGCAATTCGGGCGAGCTGTTTGTCCGGCCGTCACAGGATTTGCAGAAATCCTATGCGGAGAAAGTGCGGTTCTATGCGCGCAAGCAGGCCCAGTACGAAGTGCTGCGCGACGTGCCAGCGGTAACAAAGGACGGCATCAAGATCAACCTGAACATCAATGCAGGCCTGATTGTTGATTTGCCACACCTGCATGATTCCGGGGCGGAAGGGGTGGGACTCTACCGCACCGAACTGCACTTCATGATGGCCAGCCGTTTCCCGCGCCTTGCTTCCCAGGTCAGGCATTATGAAGCCATATTGGACCAGGCCCAGGGCAAACCCGTAGTATTTCGCACCCTTGATATCGGTGCTGATAAAACACTGCCCTATTTGCGGCAACCCAAGGAAGACAATCCGGCTCTTGGCTGGCGCTCCATTCGCATGGCGCTTGACCGGCCAGCCCTGTTGCGCCTGCAGGTGCGCGCCCTTCTCATTGCCGGGCAGAACCACAAGCTCAAGATCATGTTCCCGATGATTGCCGATGTGGACGAGTTCCTGCGGGCCCGCGAAATCGTGGAATTGGAGAAAGCCTATCTGGTGGCGCGCGGCCATGTCTTGCCCACGTCATTGCAACTGGGCGTGATGATTGAGATCCCGGCATTGATCTGGCAGCTCGACCAATTGCTGCCACTCATCGACTTTGCTTCGGTTGGCTCGAACGACCTGGTGCAGTTTCTGTTTGCGTCGGACCGTGGCAACCCCAAGCTTGCCGGGCGTTATGATCCCCTCAGTCCGGCGGCCCTGGGTGCCATGCGCCTGATCGTTGAAAAGGCCAACGCCCACAACAAGCCGGTAACCTTGTGTGGCGAGCTTGGCGGCAGGCCGCTTGAGGCCATGGGGCTGCTTGGCATCGGGCTTACCTCGGTTTCCATGGTGCCATCCGGCATCGGTCCGGTGAAGGCCATGCTCCTGGCGTTGGACCGCGCCAAACTGTGGGCTTTCATGGCCCCTTTACTGAAAAGCCCCGCCCATTCCATCCGTGGCGATCTCCTTGAATTTGCGCAAAGAAACGGCGTTCCTGTATAATTTAATGTAAGCCACCCCCGGTTGTTAGCTTGCTGATAACCATTCTGCGGCATTCTCTCGAAAATAACCTTAGCGAAATGTTAAATTTCGCCGTGTGAGAGAGTAAGCCATGGACGATCCGCAGCTCGATTTCGGTCAAGATGAAGCCAGCTATGACGAGGCCTATGCCGGTTTTCGTGCAAAGCCCGATGGCGATATCGACCCGGCGGGCGAAGCGGGCTGGTTTTTGCAGCGCGAGCGTGAGAAACGCGGCGAAACCCTGGAGTATGCAGGTGAAGTAACCGGTATTCACCCCTATCACATTGAAGCCATCGAATTTGGCGACATGACGCGCATGCCAACGCGTCTCGAAGCGCTGGAAATGATTTCTGCCTATGCGCAGTATCTGGGTTTTGATCCGGAACCGCTGGTGATGCACTATGTGCGATTCCTGCCAAAGCCTGCAATTGCACCACGGGCCCATCATCCGGCCAATCCAGCACCCCTGAGCAGTGCCAAGATCTTGAGCTTTGGCAAGATGCCAAAGCTTCCCGCCCTGAATTTCAACTTCAAGAATATTCCCGGCGGTGCTGGTGGTTTGGTTGCGTCCGTGGCAGGTGCCGTATTCCTGTTTGCCGGAGCAAGCTGGATGATGATGCCCGCCAGTGACGGGATGCAGAAGGCGCCACAGGTTGCCATCACGGCGGATCCGATGCCAACGGCATCAACCGGTCCCGAAACCGCCGCCATCAAAATTACCGAAGAGAAGATGCCTGACGACCAGGTGGCAAGTGCTGACCCGGGAACAGCTGACGAGGCTTCCGCACCGGCAAACCCGGATCTCGACGGGCTTGGCGCGTTTATTGCTGAACAGGTTCCCGATGGTCAAAAACCTGCCGCTGAAGCTGCTCCGGCGCCAGCTGACAACGTGGCTGCCATTGATGACGTCGTTGAAACGCCGGATGGCCGCGTGTTTGGTGCCAAGAACGAGCAGGCTCGCCTGGTGCTCAAAGCCAAGGCCCCGGTTTGGGTGCGGGTTGAGGACGCGCAGGGCAATGTGGTGATGACCCAAATGCTGATGAAGGGTGACACCTATCAGGTGCCCAACCGCGAAGGCCTGGTGGTCATTGCACGTGACGGCGGTCTGCTGAGTTATGTCATTGACGGCAAGGAAAAAGGCATTCTGGGAACACCGGGTGAAATTCTGGTGGGCCGTTCACTCAACATCGCCACTTTCGAGGGCTGAAGCCCCCCTGAGTAAGATGACGGGCCAGCCCACTTGGCGAAGTGGGTAGGCTTCCGCTACAAGCCCCCCGCATGAGCGCTATCCAAATCGAGAAACTTGACCGGATCATCCACCGGTTCGTGAATGTTGAGCATGACCTGTCGTCGGGACCGTCAGGCGAAATGTTTGTGAAACTGTCGAAGGAATATGCCGAGCTGGAACCCACGGCGCGGGCAGCGCAAGTCCTGAAGCAGGCCTATACCGAACGGCGCGATGCGGAAGACATGGTGAAGGCCGGTGGTGAAATGGCGGAAATGGCCGAGGCCGAGATTCCAGCCCTTAACACGCGGATTGAAAAGCTTGAACATGACATCCGCATTCTCCTGCTGCCGAAGGATGCTGCCGATGATCGCAATGTCATTCTGGAAGTGCGGGCCGGTACGGGAGGCGATGAGGCGGCAATTTTTGCGGGCGACCTTTTCCGCATGTACCAGCGCTATGCCAATTCGCGGAACTGGCGGGTTGAAGTCATTTCGGCAAGCGACGGTGAACACGGCGGCTACAAGGAAGTCATCGCCAATATTTTCGGGGTGGGTGCCTATGCGCGGATGAAGTTTGAATCGGGCGTGCACCGGGTACAGCGGGTGCCTGATACGGAAACCCAGGGCCGCATTCATACCTCTGCCGCCACGGTTGCGGTATTGCCGGAGGCCGAGGAAGTTGACATCAAGATTGAAGACAAGGACCTGCGCATTGATGTCTATCGGTCGTCCGGTCCCGGCGGCCAGTCGGTGAACACCACGGATTCAGCGGTGCGCATTACCCACTTGCCAACGGGCCTTGCGGTGGCCCAGCAAACGGAAAAATCGCAGCTCAAGAACAAGAACGCCGCCATGAAACTATTGCGCTCTAGGCTTTATGACCTGGAACGCAGCCGCATTGATTCAGAGCGCTCGGCCCAGCGCAAGGGCCAGGTGGGATCTGGTGACCGGTCAGAACGCATTCGCACCTATAATTTTCCGCAAGGGCGGGTGACGGACCACCGCATCAACCTCACACTCTACAAGCTCGACCAGATCATTGAAGGGCCAGCGCTTGAGGAAATGGTCCAGGCCCTGATGGCCGACCATCAGGCCGAACTCATGGCCTCTGAATCGGAAAATGCCTGATACTGTTGCCAGCCTCATTCGTCGGGCCGCTGCCCAGCTGTCGTTGCGCGGCATCGAGACCGCGGCCCTCGATGCCCGGCTGTTGCTGCAGTCCAGTGCTGGCATGGGCCATGCCGATGTGGTGGCAGAGCCAGATCTGATTTTGGCGTCCCCTACGGTAAATGCGTTCTGGTCCCTGGTTGAACGGCGCTGTGCCTTCGAACCCGTGTCGCGCATTTTGGGGACACGGGAATTTTATGGCAGGGCGTTTCACGTTACCCCGGAGGTTCTGGACCCGCGGGCCGATACGGAAACCCTGATCACTGCGGCAGTGCCGTTGGGTCGGGGGAAATCCCCGTTTCGCATTCTTGACCTCGGAACAGGCTCCGGTGCGCTGGCGGTAACTTTGCTGGCGGAGTTGCCGGAAGCGTCAGCAGTTGCCACGGATGTATCGGAACCGGCGATTGCCATCGCCAAGGCCAATGCCGAGGCCCTGCACGTCAGCGAGCGACTCGCGCTTGTCAAAACCAGCTGGTTTGCCGGACTTTCGGGACGATTTGACCTGATTGTTTCAAATCCGCCCTATATCCCGACGGCTGACATTTCCGACCTTTCGCCTGATGTGCGTGATTACGACCCCCGGGGTGCGCTGGATGGTGGGGCTGACGGGTTGCACGCCTACCGCCAGATAGCGGCGGGGGTGGCAGGGTTTCTGGCAGCGGAATCTCATATTTTACTGGAAATTGGGGCGGGCCAGGAATTGGCGGTGCAGGGGCTGTTCGAAGCCCGGGGCTTGGTGCTGAAACAGCAGTTCAGGGACCTTGGCGGCCATATCCGCGTCCTCAGCTTTAATTTACCCCGTTAAAAAAATACATTGGAAGCGCCCGGTTTTTCGGCTAAGTAAGCTTCGGTAATATATTCTGCCCTTGCGACGGCTGGTTTTGCATTCGGGGAGGATGGGTCCAAACCGGGATTTATCTGCGGCAGAAAGTTACGACCACAACCACTGGATTAGGGTTAGTTCGGCTCTTTTGAGAGTTGATTTTTGGAACTGTAACGCAAAATCTCAACAACTGGGACGGCATTTTAGCCGAAGTGATGATTTGAATTTCGATAATGGACACCGGCCCCGCCAGGGCCAGCACAACAACAACAAGAATCGTAACCGTGGCCGCAACAATCGCAGGCCCAGCGGTGGTGGTGGCGGCAACAATCCCAACAACGGCGGTGGCAATTCGCTGAACCGGGTTTACGAAAGCAACGGACCCGATGTGAAGGTGCGGGGCACGGCCCAGACCGTTGCCGAAAAATACCTCCAGCTTGGCCGTGATGCCCAGTCTTCCGGCGACAATGTCATGGCGGAAAGCTATTTCCAGTTTTCCGAGCATTATTTCCGTACCTGGGCTGCGGCCCAGCCCGTGGGCCAGCCCACCCAGCAGCTGCGTCGCCCGGATGATGAAGAATTTGAAGACGACCGTGAAGATGGTGCCGAAGGCGAAGCTGAAAATGGCGTTGCTGCCGAGGGCGCGCAGGCAGTTGCCGGTGAACAGCCGGAATTGGGCGCTGAGGCTTCGGCCAATGAACCCTCCGACAATCAGCGCCCGCGGGAGAACCGTGAACGCTTTCGCCCCAAGTGGCAAAATCGCAGGGATAAGCCGGGCCAGGACGGCCAGGGGGAATCAGAACCCCGCGGCGTTGAAGTAGAAGCTGCGGTGCAACCGCGCGCCACTGCGCCCCAGGACGAAGCGGCCAGCGGTGAATGGGAAGCCCCTTCATTTTTGCGGCGGCCCGCTCCCGTTGCTGACGAGGACATCGTTGAACCTTTAGCTGAAAAGCGCGTTAGGACTCCGCGGCGGCCGCGGGCTGCGGTGGCTGAGGATGATGTGCCGAAGGGCGAGTAGGGACTTGATGGGGGCAAATTAACCCCCATATTTCTCCCTGGGCGTGATCGAGGTGCCATTTTTTGGACTTCGTGAGGCGTGCCAAGAGGAGAAGTCATGGATTTTGAAAAATATACCGAGCGTTCGCGCGGATTCATCCAATCGGCCCAGAACCTGGCCTTGCGCGAAGGCCACCAGAAATTTTTACCCGAACATGTCCTTAAGGTGCTTCTTGATGATGAGGAAGGCTTGGCGGCTGGCCTGATCAAGGCAGCGGGCGGCGACAGCCGGCTGGCGCTGAGGGATACCGAGGCAGCCCTTGCCAAATTGCCCAAGGTTTCAGGCGGTGGCGGTGGGCAGGTTTACCTGACACCGGAAATGGCGCGGGTATTTGAAGCGGCCCAGAAACTGGCCACCAAGGCGGGCGACAGTTTTGTATCTGCAGAACGTTTGCTGCAGACATTGGCCATCGAACCTACCGAGGCTGCCAAGATTTTGAAGGCTGCGGGGGTTACCGCCCAGAAGCTCAACAATGCCATCAACGAGGTGCGCAAGGGCCGCACGGCGGATTCAGCGTCGGCCGAGCAGGGCTATGATGCCCTCAAGAAATATGCCCGGGACCTCACGGAAGCGGCCAAGGAAGGCAAGCTTGATCCGGTGATTGGCAGGGACGAGGAAATTCGCCGCACCATCCAGGTGCTGTCGCGGCGGACCAAGAACAATCCGGTATTGATCGGCGAGCCCGGCGTTGGCAAGACCGCCATTGCCGAAGGGCTGGCTTTGCGCATTGTCAAAGGTGACGTGCCGGAAAGCCTGCGCCACAAGAAACTCATGGCTTTGGACATGGGTTCGCTCATTGCCGGGGCCAAGTTCCGGGGCGAATTTGAAGAGCGCCTGAAGGCGGTGCTTTCGGAAGTGACCGCTGCCGATGGCGGCATCATCCTGTTCATCGACGAAATGCATACCCTGGTGGGAGCCGGCAAGGCCGATGGGGCGATGGATGCTTCAAATCTTTTGAAACCGGCCCTGGCTAGGGGCGAGTTGCACTGCGTGGGTGCCACGACGCTGGATGAATACCGCAAGCATGTGGAAAAGGATGCAGCCCTGGCCCGGCGGTTCCAGCCGATTTTTGTGGGCGAGCCTTCGGTTGAGGATTCAATCTCGATCCTGCGCGGCATCAAGGAAAAATATGAACTGCATCACGGGGTGCGCATAACTGACTCTGCCATTGTTGCGGCAGCGACCCTTTCAAGCCGCTACATCACCGACCGGTTTCTCCCCGACAAGGCCATTGACCTCATGGACGAGGCGGCAGCACGGCTGCGCATGCAGGTTGATTCCAAGCCGGAAGAGCTGGACGAAATTGACCGCCGCATCATGCAGCTGCAGATCGAGCGCGAGGCCCTGAAGAAGGAATCGGATGCGGCCTCCAAGGACCGCCTGCAGAAGCTTGAAAAAGAACTGGCCGAGCATGAGGAGAAGTCGGCTCTCATCACCCGCAACTGGCAGGCTGAGAAAGACAAGCTCGCATCCGCCTCCAAGCTCAAGGAAGAGCTGGAAAAGGCAAGGTTGCAGCTGGACCAGGCGCAACAGCGCGGTGATTTCGCCAAGGCGGGTGAACTGGCCTATTCCACCATTCCGGAACTTGAGAAGAAAATGAAGGCGGCGGAAGAAGCCGGCTCCACGTCCATGCTTGAGGAAGCCGTCACCGTGTCACACGTGGCCCAGATCGTGTCGCGTTGGACTGGCATTCCGGTGGACAAGATGCTGGAAGGCGAGCGCGAAAAGCTCCTGCAGATGGAAGTGGCGTTGGGAAAGCGCGTCGTGGGCCAGGCAGAGGCGGTGGAAGCCGTCGCCACGGCAGTACGGCGGGCAAGGGCAGGCCTTCAGGACCCCAACCGTCCCATAGGCTCATTCATGTTCCTGGGCCCCACCGGTGTCGGCAAGACCGAGCTTACCAAGGCGCTGGCCAACTACCTGTTTGACGATGAGCATGCATTGCTGCGCATCGACATGTCGGAATATATGGAAAAGCACTCCGTATCACGGCTGATCGGCGCACCTCCGGGCTATGTGGGCTACGACGAGGGCGGTGCCCTGACCGAAGCCGTGCGCCGCAGGCCATATCAGGTTGTGCTGTTTGATGAAATTGAAAAGGCGCATCCCGATGTGTTCAATGTCCTGCTGCAGGTGCTTGATGACGGTCGGCTGACCGATGGCCAGGGCCGCACGGTGGATTTCAAGAACACGCTGATCATCATGACGTCAAACCTGGGTTCCGAGTACCTCGTCGCCTTGGGTGAAAACCAGGATGTGGACGAGGTGCGCGAACAGGTGATGGGCGTGGTGCGCAGTGCCTTCCGGCCGGAATTCCTCAACCGGCTGGACGAAATCATCCTCTTCCACCGACTGAAGCGGGCCCACATGGGTGCCATTGTCGACATCCAGTTGTTGCGCCTGAGAAAGCTGCTTGCCGACCGCAAGATTGAAATAACCCTCAACGATGCGGCGCGCGAATTGCTGGCGGAAAAGGGTTATGACCCGGCCTATGGGGCCAGGCCCTTGAAACGGGTGGTGCAGAAATCCCTGCAGGATCCGCTGGCAGAAGAAATTCTGGCAGGCCGTGTCAAGGATGGCGACAGTGTTGAAGTGGGTGTCAGCGATGGCCGGTTCACCTTCAATGGCCTGGTCATGGGTGACAAGCCCAAGATCAGCAATGTGGTGACGCTGCACTAATGTGCTAGCATCGGCCCATGACGCCACGGGCTGTTATCAAGATTGATTTCGGAACCGGGGTCCGCTTGGGCCCCGGCAAGGCAAGGCTGCTCGAATGCATCGTGGAAACGGGATCCATTTCCGCCGCTGCCCGGCAAATGGAAATGTCGTACCGGCGGGCCTGGCTGCTGATTGATGAGTTGAACGGACTTTTCGGCAAGCCAGTGGTGGAAACCACGGCGGGAGGTTCCGGCGGCGGTGGTGCCAGGGTTACGGAATTTGGCCGAAACGTCATTGCGGTTTTTCGCAGCCTGGAAAAACAGGCTGATACACTGGCCAAGTCCAGCATGGCGCAACTTACGTGACCTTGAAGGAATTCAACCAATTCTGTGGCAGTCTTGCCCATGCCACCCACGTGGTGCAGTGGAGTGGCTCGCATGTGTGGAAAATTGGCGGCAAGGTGTTCGTGCTGGCAAGTGTGGGGCGCGACGTCGAACTGGGCATCACCTTCAAATGCTCGCGGCTGAGTTATGACCTGTTGAAAGAACAGCAGGGCTTGCGCCCGGCACCCTATCTTGCCTCGCGGGGCATGTCGTGGATCCAGTGGATGAACGACGATACGATGGACGTGGCCACCCTCAAGGACTATCTCCGCGAAAGCTACAGGCTTGCGTCTCTCAATCTCACCAAGAAGGCGCAGCGTGAACTGGGCCTGAACCTAACCTGACGGCAACCAGCGTTCATCAATGGACACCGATTTCAACAGGCACAATACCGGCTTGCCCACTTTCAGCCCCATCTCGGCCATGGCCTTGCGGGTGAGGGCCGCGGCAATTTCTTCGCCACCCTCCAGCCTCACATGCACGATGGCAATCGGTCCTTCGTCCACTTCGCATGTTGATATCTTGCCCCTGAGAAGGGTGCGGGCCGATATGTCCTTGGGCGGAGACAGTGCCAGGGTCACATCGGTTGCCCGCACCACGATGCGCAGCGGTGTTGCGCTGGCGGTGAGGTGCCCGGCCACTGAGATTTTCCCGGCCGGGTGGGAAAGTGTGGTGAGGCCATAGGCCTTGTCATAGGAGGCAACCCTGCCGGTGAGAATGGAATTGCGCTCGAAGCGATTGCCCTCGCTGGCTATCCTGCCATCCCTGATGACGACAACCTCGTCGGCGAGCCGGGCGACCTCTTCCATGGCGTGGGAGACGTAGATGACCGGGATATTGAAGCGGTGCTGCAGTTGCTCGATGTAGGGGAAAATCTCGCGCTTGCGGTCCATGTCAAGGCTTGCCAGCGGTTCATCCATCAACAGCAGTTGCGGCGATGAGAGCAGGGCCCGGCCAATGGCGACGCGCTGGCGCTCACCCCCTGATAAGGTCGCGGGGCGGCGGTCGAGGAGGCCCGCGAGACCCAGAAAGGCTATGACGGTTTCGGGTTCAATGGCGCCCTGTTTGTAACCATAGCGCAAGTTGCTTCTCACCGTGAGGTGGGGAAACAGCAGGGAATCCTGAAACACGTAACCGATCCGGCGCTGGTGTACCGCAACGTTTGTATTGGACGAACTGTCGAAAAGAGTGCGCGAGCCCAGCCGAATGACGCCGCTGTCTGGAGTTTCAAGACCGGCCACGAAGTTCAGCAGGCTGGACTTTCCCGCACCCGATGGACCAAACAGGGCGGTGACGCCGCGTTCGAGCCGCATATCGACATCGATGCTGAAATTCTTTCGCAATTTCCTGACCGAGATCTCGATCATGCGGAGCCACCGAAACGGCGCTGCAGGCGGCTTGCCAAAAGCTCGGATGCAAGCAGTGCCGCAAATGCCAGGGCTAATGAGACCACAATGAGCCGCCAGGCTGCGGCATCACCACCGGGAGCCTGCAGGAAGCTGTAAATGGCAAGCGCCAGGGTTTGGGTTTCACCGGGAATGTTGGAAACAAAGGTAATGGTGGCGCCAAACTCGCCAAGTGCTTTCACAAAGGTGATGATCGTTCCAGCAAGGATGCCGGGCACGGCCAATGGCAACGTGATGGTGGCAAATACTTTCATGGGGCTGGCACCTAGCGTGGCGGCTGCCCCCTCCAGCCGGTGGTCAACGGCCTCCATGGAAATGCGAATGGCACGCACCATGAGTGGCAGGGCCATGATCGCTGCTGCCAGGGCAGCGCCGGTCCAGCGGAAGGCAAAGACCAGCCCAAATGTATTATCAAGGAAGGCTCCTATAACCCCACGCTTTCCAAAGGCCACGAGCAGCAGGTAACCGGTGACCACGGGTGGTAAAACCAGGGGCAGATGGATGATGCTGTTGAGGGCGGACTTACCCCAGAACGCCTTGCGTGCCAGAACCCAGGCCAGAGCGATGCTAATGGGCAGACACATGAGCGTTGCCAAAAAGGCAACGCGCAGGCTCAAGAGTATAGTCGTCCATTCCTCGGCCGAAAGCGTCATTGCAACAGGGTGAAGCCATTCGCCTTAAAGATCAATTGGCCATCTGCCGAATTGAGGAAATCAAGAAAACCCTGGGCATCGGTGTTGGTCGATGCCGCAGTCAATGCTGCCGGATAGATGATGGGCGGGTGTGAAGATGCAGGGAAACTGGCCACGACATGAACCTTGGATTCGGCCACCGCATCACTTGTATAGACAATCCCGAGTTTCGCTTCACCGCGGGCGACCAGCGCAAGTGCGGCGCGGACATTCTCCTGCATGGCAAGGTGAGGTTCAACAGCTGCCCAGAGGCCGAGCTTTTCCAGTGCGGCCTTGGCATATTTGCCAGCTGGCACTGATTTCACATCGCCCACGGCGAGTTTTTCATTGCCGAGGGCGGTGCTCAGGGAAGTGGGGTTGGCGAGGTCGACTGCCACGTCGGCGTCCTTGGCGGCAACCAGTACGAGCTCGTTGCCAACGAGGTTTTTGCGGCTTTCGGGCTTGATGAGATTCTTGCCTGCAAGATCATCCATCCAGGCAAGATCGGCGGAAATGAAAATATCGGCCGGGGCTGCTTCGGCAATCTGCTTGGCGAGGGTGGCCGACGATCCGTAGGTGGCGACAATGGCCTTGCC
>JANMKJ010000152.1:0-3284 GCA_031371945.1 Rhodobiaceae bacterium | reverse complement strand
CTGGACGAGCCACAGATCTCTCATTGACGCTGAAACCGAGTTCAATCAGTATCGCTGATATTTCTCGCATCTTTGAAATATGCTGGTGGGCCGTATCTTTATACCATGATACTCCCTTTGTATCGCGTTTGGATGCGGCTTTGCTCGACGAAGAATTAAATCGAGTAGGTTTTTCCAAATTCTTGGCGAACCAGTCTATCAAGTCACGCGGGAGATCATGACAATAACCAGGCAATTCTCCGTTGCGTACTAACGCATAGGCTACAACAAATAACCCATCAGGCAGACCCGTTGCTGAGTTTCGAGTCAGCATTTCAAAACGATAATACCGCTGCCGGTCAGCGAACAATATAAAGGTCTCCTTCGGGTTTACGTCATACCTTCATCCCTTCAGAACCACGGCTGATGCCGGCAACGCCGGTGCGGGAAACCTCAACAAGGCCGATTGGCACCATCAGTGAAATGAACTGGTCAACTTTGTCAGGCTTTCCGGTGATTTCAAAAATGAAACTCTCTGTCGAGGCATCAATGACCCGCGCCCGGAAAGCGTCGGCCAGTCGCAACGCCTCCATGCGCTTTTCACCAGTGCCTGCAACTTTCACCATGGCAAGTTCCCGGGCAATCGAATTGCCCTGAACCGTGAGATCAGCCACTGAATGCACCGGCACCATGCGTTCCAGCTGGTGCTTGATCTGTGTCAGCACCGTGGGCGTTCCCGTGGTGACAATCGTAAATCGCGAGACATGCCTGTCGTGAATGGTTTCTGAAACCGTGAGTGAGTCAATGTTGTATCCCCGGCCGGCAAACAATCCGATGATACGGGCGAGAACGCCCGGCTCGTTGTCTGCCACTACCGCGAGGGTGTGGGTTTCAACCGCTTTCTTTGTGGTGTCGAGGAAGTAGGCGGAGCCCGTGGATGCCTGGTGTGCGTTCATGACTGTCTCCTCAAACCAACTGCTTGCCGCGCGCATCGATGGCGCTGCCGACTTCTTCATCGCTGATGTCTTCACCCAGCAGCATTTCATTGTGGGCCTTGCCGGATGGAATCATCGGGAAGCAGTTGGCCAGGTTCGATACCCGGCAATCAAACAGCACCGGGTATGGCGACTTGATCATTTCCAGGATCTTGCCGTCAAGGTCGGCCGGCTTCTCACACCGAATTCCCACAGCGCCAAAGGCTTCCGCCAATTTGACGAAGTCCGGCAGTGCTTCCGAATAGCTTTCCGACATGCGGTTGCCATGCAGCAACTGTTGCCACTGGCGCACCATGCCCATGTATTGGTTGTTCAGGATGAATATCTTGATCGGCAACCTGTATTGAATGGCCGTCGACATTTCCTGCATGGTCATTTGCACCGAGGCATCCCCGGCAATATCGATAACGAGCGACTTGGGATGGGCCACCTGCACACCAACTGCTGCCGGCAACCCATAGCCCATGGTGCCGAGGCCGCCAGATGTCATCCAGCGGTGCGGCTCCTGGAACCGGTAGAATTGGGCAGCCCACATCTGGTGCTGGCCCACTTCCGTGGTGACGTAAACGTCCTTGTCCTTGGTGAGTTCATACAGCCGCTGGATGGCGTATTGCGGCATGATGACGTCCTTGTTGGGCTTGTACTTGAGGCAATCGCGCGCACGCCAGCCCTCAAGCTCTTTCCACCAACTGGCCAGGGCTTTCTTGTCGAGCTCGTAGGATTTGGACTTCCACACCCGGATCATGTCTTCCAGCGCATGGGCCACGTCGCCCACCACTGGCACTTCAACCTGCACGGTTTTATTGATCGACGAAGGATCAATATCGATATGGATCTTGCGCGAGTTTGGCGCAAACGCGTCGATGCGCCCGGTGATGCGGTCATCAAAGCGCGCGCCGACGTTGATCATCACATCGCAATCATGCATGGCCATGTTGGCTTCGTAGGTACCGTGCATGCCAAGCATGCCCAACCAGTTCTTCGACGAGGCGGGAAAGGCACCCAGCCCCATGAGGGTCGATGTCACGGGTATATTGGTGAGCTTGACAAATTCCCGCAGCAATTGGGATGCGGCAACACCTGAATTGATGACGCCGCCGCCAGTATAGAACAAGGGCCGCTTGGCTTTCGAAATCAGTTCAACGGCGGCCCGGATGGCATCCTGGTCTGGCTTTACCTTGGGGCGGTAGGTTTTGTGCTCAATGTTCTTAGGCCCCACGTATTTGCCCGTGGCAAACTGCACATCCTTGGGAATATCAACAACAACCGGACCGGGCCTGCCATGGGTTGCCACGTAGAACGCCTCGTGGAGTATGCGGGCGAGATCGTTCACGTCTTTCACCAGCCAGTTGTGCTTGGTGCAGGGCCGCGTGATGCCAACCGTATCGCATTCCTGAAAGGCGTCACTGCCGATGAGGTGGCTCGGAACCTGGCCCGTAAGGCAAACCATCGGGATCGAATCCAGCAACGCATCGGTAAGCCCGGTGACGGCATTGGTGGCGCCAGGGCCGGAAGTTACCAGCACAACGCCGCACTTGCCCGTTGAGCGCGCATAGCCTTCGGCGGCATGGGTTGCCCCCTGCTCATGGCGCACCAGGATGTGCTTCACCTTCTCCTGCTGGAAAAACTCGTCGTAAATTGGAAGGACGGCACCACCCGGATAGCCAAACACGTGGTTAACACCATGGTCAGCCAGCGCCCGCAGAACCATTTCAGCGCCTGTCATCATTTCGCCCGTAGCCATATCAGTTCCTCTTGTCTCTAACTCTTCGTTTCACACGAACTTCCCATTCAGGCAATAAAAAAGGCCCCCGAGGGAGCCTGTTTTCGCGCAACACCGTGTATCCCGGAGGGTTAACCCTCCGCGGCGCTACGCGATCCCACGACAATAAGAATGTTGTTCATGAATCGTTTTGTATGCGGGCTGTCCCAAAACGTCAAGGGGGCAGGTCAGATAAGCGGAAGTTGGTTAAGCTTTAACCCAAGCTCAGGAACAATGGCGGGGGCTGGAATTCATGGCAACTCTATAGCATGGATCCGGGCTCTCGGGGAGAGACGACGCTCCATCCCTTCGCCTGCCCCCGGCCCCAGGTGAGCTGGCGTTTGATGAACTGCCGGGTGGCAATTTTGGCCAGTGAAACAGCCTCCTCCAGGCTAAATTCCTTGGCCAGATGTCGGCTGAGCTCGGTCACCCCAATGGCGCGCATCATCGGCAGGGAACTGTCGAGGCCAGTTAACGCCTTAACTTCCTTCAGTGCGCCAGCAGCAATCATTCTGTCAAAGCGGGCATCGGCGCGAGCGTAAAGCGTC